>JAFZOA010000332.1 GCA_017550775.1 Ruminiclostridium sp.
GTTCGAGTACCTTTTCAGCTTCACATTCGCCGAATCCGACACGTCCTCCGCCCCAGATACAGTCAGCCGGAGCGCCATAGACAGATGCTATTTCACACCAGTCATAGAAATATTCCCGGTGCTCACAGTACAGCGGCAGGAACACACTGTAAAGATCATAGAATTCAAACAGCCCCGGAAGATGAAAGAAAGCTTTGTTGTGAGTAGTATTTTCCATATGTGATCATACCATTTTCATTAATTCTATCAGAAAGGTCATATTGTATCGTCGGAATGCGACAATGCCAATATCATTTGACGAAGCGAAGCCGCAAACGCCTGATCCTGTTCGGGTGAGCGTTTAGGATTGCCTTTCAGTCTGCCGCCCGCTCTGCGTATCTTTTTGGCGACAGCCCGAAATTCCAGTAAGCCCGAGATGTTTTCTTCTGTGTACTGCTTGCCGTCCTGATGTAAAACGAATGCGCCTTTTGAAAGGCACATCGCCGCAAGCCCATAATCCTGTGTGACAGCAATATCACCTTTATGTATCAGGTTTACCAGCTTGAAATCCACGCTGTCCGCGCCCTTGTCAACAGTAACTGCATTCACACCCGGGATAGAGATGATATGCGCCGTATCGCAAATGACGGTACAAGGTATGTTGTGTTCCGCCGCGATCTGAGCAGCTATCTTAGTAACCGGACAGCCGTCGGCGTCAATGAAGATCTGCATAATTACCATCCGAAGAGTCGAATCGGATTATTTATCCCATTCCTTCTTGAGTATCGCGTATTGATATGTATTCTCATAGTGCGGTGTACCGTCCTCGTTGTTAACAAAAGAGATTAATTCGAGGAAAAGTCCTTCACGCCGCATACCAAGTTTTTCACACAGATGCTGGCTTGAAGTATTGTAATCTTCGGTATAAGCGTAAATACGTCTTGCACCTTTTTCTTTGAACAAATAATCGAAAAATGCGTGTGCGGCCTCATAAGCGTAACCTTTGCCCTGATACGCTTTGTTAAGCATCCAGCAGGGCGAAAAGGTATCTTTGGGTGCGCTTTCGTCCGAATGAGGCTCTCCGGGCTCGGGATATGCGTCGATCTCGCCGATCACCTTGCCAGTATCTTTCAGCGTGATCGCAAAGTAATACTCGGTCTCGCCGACGCGTTTTTTCATCTCTGCTCTTGCTTCTTCGAGAGAATTCAGCTTCATACTGGCAAAGCAGTTCACTGCGGGTTTTTCAAGATATTCAAATACATCGGCTGCATCGGTCTCAAGAAACGGACGCAGTATAAGTCGTTCTGTTTCGATAGTCATTTTCTCTTTCCGAATTATCTTCATATTATTGCTCAGATTTAGTCGATTTATTGTCCGCTTCTGCGATATTCCTCTGAATTATCTCCATTATCTGTTCAAGCCGCTTTTTCGTCAAATTATGTTATATTAAATACCAACAGCACCGCAGCGATCACAGTCGGGACTGTCACGGTATCATACTCGCTCGGTGAAAACAACTCCGTTGCCGTACCGAGAAGCGCGCCGATTCCCGCCATAAGCAAAGACTGATACCACGGCGCGCTATGGAATATCAGCAGCACCGCAAGCCCCACCGAAAGCGATACAAGGAACATCGCTGCGCTTCCTTCCCACGATTTCTTGCCGTCCGTAAGTTTGCATTTCACCTTGTGCTTGCCGAAAGGAATGCCAACGAGAGCAGCAGCCGCGTCACCCGCACCCCACATCAGGATAGCCGCCGCGGCAAACTGAGGCTGACCAAATAATCCCCACGCAACAGCGATGACTGCCGCAAACATTATCATAAGAAGCACCAGACTTTTCTTGATTTCGCCCGGGCTTTTCTGCACGAACAGCTTATCAAACCACGGCTCCTTTTCTGTGAGCGCAAGTATAGGGTATATCACAATTGCGAGTATCACCGCTGTCAGCGCGGCACCCTGCCAGCTCCCCGAAAACAGTATCATGAACGATATGCCAGTGAACGCGACGATATGCAACAGCTTTCGGAAAACGAACGGCGGCACCTTTGTCAGAAAACGCACAGGAAGCAAAACTGCAAGACACGGTATAATAAACATCACCATAAGTCCGAAGCACTGGATTATCTGCACTACTAACTCGTTTTGCGAGAGAAAATCCCAGTAGTTGAGTATCAGCATTGCCGCGCCGAGAACGGTCAGCACCGCGCCTGTCACAAGACCTACTGTGCGGTTTTTCACCTTGTTTGCAAACTGCGCCGAGGCGTGGCTCGAAACTGTCGCGACCACGATGCAGACAAGCAGTACGTCCCACTTCTCCAGCACAATTGCCGGGTGTATGAAGATGTGGCTTACAGATGCGACAAGCGCCGTGAATGTCATAATAAACGTGCTTGTACCGACAGCGGTTCTTAAACTCATTCCGAGGAACGCTGTGAATACTATCAGCATCGTCATTCCGCCGCCGGTACCGACAAATCCAGTGCCGAATCCGATAACAACGCCGCTTAACACGGAAATAATTATCTCCTTAACGTTCAGCTTTTCGCCCTTGCCTGTTGTGATTTTTCTGCTCGTATCCGGCTTTACGAGGAAGCGGATACCGATGCAGAATGTCAGGAAGAGCGTAAAGCTGCCAAGCACAACATTTCCGACAATAAATGCCACATAGCTCCCGACAGTACACATCGAAACGATACACACGAGCATTATCCAACCGCGTTTCAGGTCGATGTGTTTATATTTTGAGTATGTATATGCCGTTATCGCGGAGCCGAGTATATCCGACGCAAGCGCGATAGCAGTCGCCTGATACGCGCCGGTCTCGCCTGCAAACGAAGGACACAGGACTATCAGTATCGGAACCATGACCGTAGCCGCAGAAATACCCGCAAGA
>JAFZOA010000333.1 GCA_017550775.1 Ruminiclostridium sp.
CGATACTTGAGGCGATGTGTACACATACGCCGATCCTGCTGCGCGACCTTGAGATCTACAACGAGATCCTGTTCGACTTCTACTACCGCGAGACCTCGGTTGACGGCTTCATCAGCGAGCTTGTGAAGCTCCGCGACGACCCGGCTTACTACGAGGCGGGCGTGGAGGCATCGAAGCGCGGCAACGCGTTCTACTCAAAGGAGCACGTTGTGAAGATGTGGGACGATTTCTACAGCATGGTAGCGGACTCGCTGAAAAAGTAAGCAAACAAAAGCCGTCCGCAGGGCTAAGACCCTACGGACGGCACATAAGCTTCTTTTATTTAAACTCCGATATTTTTTGCAGCTGCGCTTCACTGCTCTTGACAAGACTCAGCAGCGCGGCGGACTTCTTCGGGTATTCCTTCTCGATCAGTACGGTGGATATCTCTGCATCACCACTGTTCAGACCCTTGACAAGCTCCGAAAGATCGGCTTCCATGAGATGTATTCCGGCATCGGCAACATGACAGGACTTCTCGTCGGAGATCTCAAACATGGTCTGTGAGTTTGACTTGTTCGCACGGAACACGAGCCTGAACACCTTGTAAACCGTGAAGTTCATGATCGCGGTCACAGTACCGGTGAGCTTCGAGTCGGAGATCTTCCCGAGAATGTCGTAGATGATATCCACGCTGTTCATCAGGAGCTTCTTGGAGAGGGTAACGGAAATGTTCGCGCCCGCCTGTGCTTTATTGGGAGCCTCGGTGTTGGGAATGTCGTTCTCGGTGATGATACCGCCGGTGCTTACCGCAGAACGTCCGAGAAGATAGTCGGTAGACACGTTGTAGTAATTCGCAACGCGCACCAGAAAATCGAGACCGGGCTCACGCTTTCCCTTTTCATAATGCGAAAGAAGAGCCTGCGCGACTCCGAGATCGGCTGCGGCAGCCTTCTGGCTTATATGTCGTTCTTTTCTGAGCAGGGCAAGTATTCTCGGGAAATCTGCGTTCATTTCATCATAACCTTTCAAATGTAAAGGGGCGGTATCTCTTTATACTTTATAGCAAAGCATAACAGCGTGTCCTGAAAAACGGAACACTTATATATTATTATTATACCCTATATTAAAAAGTTTGTAAAGTGGTATTTTCGACAAATTAGCATTTTTATTTTCACGGTTTTAAGCATTTTTGACATAATTCCCAACGGTCGGATACAACACGGAAACACCGCAATTCAAGCCGCTTTGACCGCATGGGGACAGCACCGCGGAATGGCTGTATATAATTATATGCTAAAACTAACAAAGGAGAGCTATGAAGAACTACACTATCTATCTGATACGCCACGGGATAACCCAGGGCAACCTCGAAGGGCGGTACATCGGACTTACAGACCTGCCTCTCTGTGACGAGGGATATGTTGCGATAACGAGCCGCGCGCACGACAAGATGTACCCGGACGTGCAGAAGGTCTATTCAAGTCCGCTCAAACGCTGTCTTGAGACTGCGGACATCATCTACCCCGACCGCTACATCAAGCAGATCGACAATATCGCGGAATGCGACTTCGGCGAGTTCGAGGGCAAGACGCAGGACGAGCTCGAAGACCTCCCCGAATACCTCGAATGGATAAAGGGCGGGTTTGACGCGAAGGCTCCGGGCGGCGAGACAATGGAGGAGTTCACGCTCCGGTGTCTTGACGGTCTCGAAGAGATCTTCAAGGACATGATGCACGAGCAGATCACCCGCGCCGCTGTGATAACCCACGGCGGAGTGATAATGAACCTTTGCGCGAATTACGGGCTTCCGAAGCTGCGCCCCGCCGACTTTGTCATCGGTCAGGGTGAGTGCATACAGATCGCGCTGTCAACGTTCCTGTGGCAGAAAGGACCCGTTTTTGAGATAGTAGGGAGGATAGTATAATGACGGATTACAGCATGAAATGCGGAGAAAAGTGCGTCCGCGAGTATGTCGTGTCTCAGCTCTCGGGAAACTCGGTAAAAACGGCGCTCCCGCTTATAATATGCGCAAGTATGCTCACGGTCATGCCGCTTCTCGGTGTGATCGGCTATATCATGACCCAGAGCATCGCTATGCTGATAGTTACCGGCTGTGCGCTGGTCATTGATGTCGGGATCATCATATTCCTGAATGTTATGATAAACTCCACATCCAAAAAGCTCATGGAGGCGTACAGCAAGCAGGACGGGCTTGTTTGCTCCGTTTCGGAACAGCAGGTCGTGATCGTTCATGACAACCGCCCTGTAAGAACACTGAGCTGGGACAAGCTTTCCGAGGTGTTCGAGGGAAAGAACGCATTCTTCCTGAAAGAGGGAGAAAACAGCCTCATCATACTTGACAAGTCGGCGGTGCTGTCCGGATCTGTACAGGAAACCAGCGAGATCATCGCCAAGATAACCGGTGAGGAAAAATGAACAGGGTGAACTATCAGCGTGAGCTTGACCGGAAACTCGCGGAGCTCGGCGGGCGTGAGGAGCCCCCTTCCCTGCTGCTGCACTGCTGCTGCGCTCCGTGCAGCAGCTACGTTCTTGAATACCTGACGGAGTATTTCCGCATCACGGCGTTCTTCTTCAACCCCAACATTTCCGAGCGTGCGGAGTACC
>JAFZOA010000334.1 GCA_017550775.1 Ruminiclostridium sp.
AATCAAGGGCTTCCTGCTCTGTGGCGGTATGCCGGATATAGCCTATGAACTCGCTTTTCTTCTCTATGAAGCGATCTTCGGCGCTGCCTTCTATGGTCTTATAGTTCATTTAAGCTCCCTCTGGTCGGGCTTTCCCGCGCGGTCGAATTTATAGAGGAGCGTACAGCCGAGCTTCGGGTTGTCGCGCTTGAAGCGCTTCAGGATACGGTCGAGCACCATTCCCGCCTGCTCCTTTGTCGTGTTGGTGAGGAGCATCACGAACTGCGAGGCGCTGTAACGCGAATAAACGTCGCGGGAACGCAGAGAGCTGCTGATACAGTCCGAAAGCTTGGTCATGATGCGGTTGAGCTGTTTTGACTCAAGCTCCTCCTGCGACTTAGAGACCGCGGTGAGCAGGCAGAGGTTGGTGGGTCTGCCGCTTCTTACGGCGTCGCGTATCTCAAGCTGGTAAACGTGCTTGAAGAACGCAAATTCGCAGTAATACGCGCCTATTCCGTCGTCTATGCTGTCGAGCTGGCCCTTGAGAACGCCGAAATCCGCGTTGTAGGCGTTGTCGTCCTTCACCGTCTTTTCGTAGAGCGCGACGAACTCGGGCGACGGATTTATGCCGTTCTTGTTATAGAAAAGATCCATAACATAGGTATAATGCTGCTTCGCGGCGGCTGTCTCGCCGGTATCGAGCAGAGCCCTGACATAGAACAGGTGTATGCGGTCGTCAAGCTTCTCTATTTCGAACGCGCGACGGCAGACGTTCATAAGCTCGGTATAATACTTGTGCTTATAAAGTATCTCGATGGTGTCGTGTACGATGCGCAGATAAAGCGAGTGATAGTAGTTGTTTATCGGCGTTACCCAGCTCTCCGAGCGCGCGCGGTTGAGGAAATCGCCTTTATAAAGGTCTATCGCAGCGAGATAAAGGTTCGTTTTCTCCTTTTCCGACTGGGCGAGCATACTTTTCTTATAGAGCGCGTCGAACTCGTCGAAGTCGATCTCACAGTCGAGACGGCTGTTGAGCGAGTAGGTGCCCATAGAATTTATGATGATCTCGACGCCGTCGGGCATACCGAGCCCGTCAAGACACGCGCGCAGCCTGTGAAGAGAGGTCTTGAGCGCACCCACGGGGTTGTCGCTGTCCTTTTCTCCCCAGAGAAGCGAGATAAGTTCGTTCTGTGATATTTCGCGGTTATGATTTGCTATCATGAACTGCAGAAGCGTCCACATCTTCCTGGATCGCTTGCTTTGCTCGGTTATGACGTTTTCCCCGTAAGACATAGAAAAGTCGCCGAGCATATTAATTTTCAGCTTTTCCATAGTTCAACTCCTGTTACCTTTAGTTCTTCTTCACGAAAGCGACAGTCCGCCGCCCCAGTATTTCCGGTCAAGGCTCCGGTAGCTCACCGCCCGCGCTATATGAGATTTGCCTATGACTTCCGCGCCGTCGAGGTCCGCGCACGTTCTCGCGACCTTGAGCACCCTGTCATACGCTCTCGCGGACAGTCCCGTTTTCTCGAACGCGAGCTTCAGATAGTCTCCCGCCTTTTCGTCGAGCACGCATATCTCGTGCAGCAGGTCGGGGGTTATGCCCGAATTCGACATTATTTTCGTGCCCCTGAAGCGCTTGTTCTGCACCTCACGGGCTCTGGCTATGCGCTCCGCCATTGCCGCCGAGCACTCGCTCTTCACATTTCCGGCGAGGTCTTCATATCTCACCGACGACACTTCTGTCTGGATATCTATCCTGTCGAGGATAGGCTGGCTTATCTTTCCGAGATACCTCGCGACCTGCTGCTGTGTGCAGGTGCACTTTTTCAGCGGCGAGCCGTAATTTCCGCAGGGACACGGGTTCATAGCCGCCACGAGCATTATGTTGCAGGGGTAGGTGACTGCACCCGCGGCGCGCGAGATCGTTATCTCGCCGTTCTCAAGCGGCTGGCGGAGCGTTTCGAGCACCCGCCGGTCGAACTCGGGGAATTCGTCGAGAAACAGCACCCCGTTGTGTGCAAGGGAGATCTCGCCGGGCTTCGGAACGCTTCCGCCGCCTATGAGCCCGACCGACGACGCGGTGTGGCTCACATCGCGGAACGGCCGTTTCGTCACGAGCGGCGACGTCGGAGAGAGAATCCCCGCGACCGAGTGTATCTTCGTTGTTTCTATGCTTTCTTCAAAGCTCATTCGCGGCAGGACCGTCGGAATGCGCTTGGCTATCATACTTTTGCCGGTGCCGGGCGGGCCGATCATCAGCATATTGTGGAATCCCGCGGCCGCGACCTCTATCGCGCTCTTGACTGCCTCCTGACCCTTGACGTCCGCAAAATCGAGGGCTGTCTTATAGAACTCCTCGGTTATCTCAAGCGGCTCAGCGGGCTTGATAAGACTCCTTCCGCAGAGGTGAGCGGCAAGCTCGCGGACGGTCTTTACGCCGTAAATGCGGATATTCTTAACGACCGACGCTTCCGCGGCGTTGTCGGCGGGAAGGTAGAGCTCCTTTATCCCGTTTTCGGCGGCTTCGACCGCCATGGCGAGAGCCCCGTTTATCGGGCATATCTCGCCGCCGAGCGAGACTTCGCCTATGAACGCCTTTCCGTCGAGTTCCTTGGGTATGTATCCCGCGGCGGTGAGCATAGCCGTGAGTATCGCGAGGTCATAGCCCGAGCCGCTTTTCTTTACTCCGGCCGGCGACAGGTTTATCACGCACTTTATCGAGCCCATTTTCATTCCGCTGTTCTCGACCGCCGATTTTATGCGCATACGGCTTTCCTGCACCGACTGGTCGGCAAGTCCGACTATATCGACCGCGGGAACGCCCTGTGAAGCGCTTATCTCGGCTGTCACGGGGAAAGCGTTCAGTCCGAACAGCCCGATGCTTGATATTTTGGCAAACATTATTTCCTCCCCTGTGCGAAGCTTTGCTTCGCAGATGCACTGTACAAAACG
>JAFZOA010000335.1 GCA_017550775.1 Ruminiclostridium sp.
GGACGAAATTGCACTCCCTCGATGCCGCCGCATAGCTCTGCAGAACGTCAACGTATGCGATAGCGTCGGCTGTGCGCTGCACGATCTCCAGCTTCGAGGAGATGAAGTCGCGCACCTCGGAGAAGATCTCCGCCTCTATCGCGAGGATCTTGTCGTTAGCGCCGAGTATCTCGTTCTCGGTCTTTTTCAGCTCCTCGGTTATGTACCGCTCGCCGTTGGTGAGCGTCTGTTTTCTGATGTATGTGTCCGGGACAAGCGGAATGTTGCCCTTGGACACCTCAATGTAGTACCCGAACACGCGGTTGTACCCCACGCGCAGGTTCTTGATGCCGGTAGCCTCGCGTTCCCGCTGCTCAATGCCGGCGAGCACGTCCTTACCGCCTTTAGAAATGCTTCTGAGCCTGTCCAGCTCCTCGTTGAAGCCGTCGCGGATATAGCCGCCGTCCTTTGTGAGAGCGGGCGGGTTATCAACTATCGCGTTCTCCACGAGGGTAGCTATCTCGGTGAGCGGGTTTATGAGCTCGTCAAGCCGTTTCAGCAGCTTCACGTTCTCCGCCCCGGCAAGTTTCTCCTTGAGAAGCGGTATGTTCTTGCAGGTGTTCCCGAGCGCCACCACGTCACGCGGTCCGGCGGCACGGTAAACCACCCTTGTAATAAGCCGTTCGAGGTCGTAGATTCCGCTCAGACAGTCTCTCGTCTCCTCCAGCATAAGGTAGTCCGAAAAGAAGCGCTCCACCGCGTCAAGGCGCTCCAGAACAGCCGTAACGGACAGCAGCGGCTGCTCGATGAAGCGGCGGAGTTTGCGCCGTCCCATAGCGGTCTTCGTCTTGTCTATCACCCACATCAGCGAACCCTTGCGGTCGCCGTTTCTCATGGTCTCGGTAAGTTCGAGGTTGCGGCGCGCCGTGATGCCGAGATCCATGTAATCGTCGGTAAAGTGTACGGTAAGCCGCACCGAGCGCCGAATCTTCGCCTTCTGGGTCTCGTTGATGTAACGGAACACCGCAAACAGAGCTTTCTTCGCGAGGGGTATCTTTTCAAGCCGTCCGGCTTCCTCCGGCACGTCGAAATACTGTTCTATAAGCGCGTCCCCGTCGTTCAGGGAGAACTCGATATCGTCGAGCAGGCTTCCCGCAGCGCCTTCAAGCCGCGACTGCACGAAGCTGTTCACTTCATGCTGATCTATGAAAAGGTCGTTGAACAGTATCTCCGACGGGACGTAGCGCGATATCTCCGCGATCATGTCCCGCTGCATGGTCTTCCCGCGCTTCTCGTAGGCGTGGAACTCGCCAGTGGATATGTCCGCGAATACCATTCCGCACACGTCCTTCTCGATGAAGAAGCAGCCGATGTAGTTGTTTCGGCTCTCGTCGAGCATACTGTCCTCGTACAGCGTTCCGGGCGTTACGACGCGTATCACGTCGCGGTCAACAAGCCCCTTCGCAAGCGCCGGGTCTTCCATTTGTTCACAAATCGCAACTTTATGTCCGTTGTCGATCAGCCGCTTGATGTACTGCTCCACCGAGTGATACGGAACGCCGCACATCGGCACACCCGCGCGGGAGGTAAGGGTAAGCTCCAGCTCCTTGGATATGTTCTCGGCATCGTCGTAGAACATCTCGTAGAAGTCGCCGAGACGGTAGAAAAGCACACATTCCTTGTACTGCTCGCGTACTTTAAGGTACTGTTCGAGCATAGGTGTGGGCTTCTTGTCCGTATCCGCCTTTACTGCCATTTTGTCGCTCCCCTTCTTTCAGTTCTAACGGTAAACAGCTTTGTATGCCCCCGCTTAGCCGCAGCCGCCGCAGGTCGCGCAGCTTCCGCCGCAGCCGTGAGCCGCGTGGGGATCGCAGGTCTCGGGATCCTCACCCTCACAGCTCATGGAGATTATCATGTTCACTTCATTGAGAAGCATGTCCAGCGCGTTCTTCACGATCGCGAAGTTCGCCATGTTCACATTCTTCATTACCTCGCCGTAAGCGTCCTGCATCTCCTTGTTCATAATGCGAACCTTCTCGCCGTCCTGCGCGTCGGGCTCCTTTGACATCTCTACCTGGAGCTTCTGACGCTTTGCGCTGAAATCCGAAATGAGCTTCTGGAGCTCCTCGTCCGCGTCGTTAGCCTCCTTCGCGGCTACATAGTCCTTATAGCGGCTGTCCGCCTGAATTGCTTTGCCAAGCTCTCTTGCTGCCTGAATAGCGTCCATAGTATTTTTTCTCCTTACTTCTTTTTCTGCTTGATGTACTCTGTGGTCACAGCGCCCTTGCCCCATACCATGCGCTCTCCGTCAAATTCGGAGATCTCGTGGGTCCTCTCGCCGCCAAGGTTGGACTTGGTAACAAGGATATTATCCTCAAGGGTATATGTTCCGATCGAGGTCGATGCGGAAACGCTCGGTCCGGACTCATCCTTCGTGTATCTCATATCCTTGGTGAATGTGTACTTTATGGTTCCGCCGTCCCTCTCGGACACCCATGTTCCTACCAGATCGTCAAGATCTACCTCCGGCGGCGGAGTCTCATTTCCTCCGAACAGATCGCAGCCGGATAATGCTCCGAGTACCGCAAACAGAGCAAGCGCCATAGCGATAATACGCAAAAACTTCTTCATAGTGTTTCTCCTTTCAAACTATTCTTTCCTGTAATCAAGCTTCACGGAGCCGTCGTCCAGCTCCAGTGTAGTGCTTTTCCTGAACCTTACCGTGTATTCGATCGTGGATTTCGAGCCGTTGTATTTAAGCTTCAGCTTGTTACCCTCCACCTCGTACTTGCCTTCTGTTTTGACCAGCGAATCCCCGGATCCGGTCGTCTTTGTGAATTTCATATCCCCGAAAAATGCGTACGTTTCCGGAGACATATCCACAAGGTGCGTCCAGCGCCCTATCAGATCGTCTTTGTCAATGTCCGGCGGCTCTTCTTCCTCCGCACAGCCCGAAAGCGTTATTATCAGCACAAATGCCGTTATTATAAGCATTGCGCGCTCAAATACCCTGTTCATGTCGCGGTGATCTCTCCTTTCAGCGCCCACGGCAGCGCCTTCGTTATCTTAACGTCAACAAACGAACCCAGCAGGCTTTCCTCGCCGGCAAAGTCCACGATTATGTTCTGTCTGGACTTCCCCGTGAGCAGCGTCTCGTCCGTCCGTCCCTTTCCCTCACAGAGCACTCTCATCGTGCGCCCGACGTACTTCTCATACGCCTTCTCGCCTATCTCACCCTGCACGTCGAGCAGCTCTCTGAACCACTTTCCCTTCTCCTCGTCGGATACCGGGTCGTCCATTTCAGCAGCCTTTGTTCCTTCGCGGCGGCTGTATATGAACGTGAACGCGCTGTCGTACTTCACCCGGCGCATAAGGTCGAGGGTCTGTTTGAAGTCCTCGTAGGTCTCGCCGGGAAAGCCGACGATGATATCTGTGGTGAGCTGAATGTCCGGTATGCGCGCCCTCGCGTAGTCCGCGAGTTCAAGGTATTTCGCCGTGTCGTAGTGCCGGTTCATAAGTTTCAGTATCCTGTCGCTCCCGCTCTGAACGGGAAGGTGCAGGTGGTGCGAGATATGCCGGCTGTCCGCGATCACATCTATCA
>JAFZOA010000336.1 GCA_017550775.1 Ruminiclostridium sp.
CCTTGCGGGGTCTGGGGCAGAGCCCCAACATTTCAGCACATTTTTTCGTTTAGCTTCACGCCGCCGAGGAGGTGGAAGTGAAGGTGTTTAACGGTCTGACCGCCGTTTTCGCCGATATTGGTGATGATGCGGTAGCCGGCATCGAGGCCGAACTCTTTGGCGAGGCGCTTTGCGACAAGCATGATATCGCCGACGATGGGAGCGGAGCTTTCGTCGAGCGCGTTTACGCTGTCAAAATGCTGCTTCGGGATGATAAGGATATGTACGGGAGCCTGGGGGTTAATGTCCTTGAACGCGAGCAGCTTATCGTCCTCGTAAACCTTAGTTGACGGGATCTCGCCCGCAGCTATCTTGCAGAATAAGCAATTATCCATGATGATCCTCCTTGTTATTCAAGCTCCGAAATGATCTTGATGAAGCTTTCGGCATCGTTGAAGTCCTTGTATACCGAAGCAAAGCGGATATACGCCACATGGTCGGTCTTTTTGAGCTTTTCGAGCACCATGTCGCCTATCTGTGCGGAGGTGACCTCCTTCTGGAGATTGTTCTTAAGCTCTGCCTCGATCTCGTCCACCATATTCTCAATGGTCTCGTATGATACGGGGCGTTTTATCGTTGCACGGCGGATACGCTCGTCAAGCTTTGCGGGATCGAACGGCTCGATAGAATGATCCTTTTTTACGACCATAAGCGGAATGTTTTCAACCATTTCGTATGTAGTGAACCTACACTTGCATGAAAGGCACTCACGTCTGCGCCGTATCTTTCCGTCGGTCGGCCGTGAATCAATAACCTTGCTGTCTTCAAATCCACACTCAGGACATCTCATAATAAAGCTCCTTCCACATCGGGGCAAAATCTGTCATTTACATTCTAACACAAAAAAACGGATTTTGCAAGGAATTTTTTGAAAAATGTTCATATTTTTTGCAATTAAGAATATTTTCTTGTGCAGAAGTCGCAAATTTTCCGCGAAAAAAGAGTCCCGCCCTCCCGGAATGAGAGGGCAGGATCCGATATAATAACTTAAATTTCCTGTACGATATTTCTGAGCCGGTTTACACTCTCGGTCAACTCATCATGCCCGGTGTAATTGCTACGGTACAGCTCGACCATCATCGCGCCGTCAAATCCCTTCGCGTGGAGCGCCCGTATCAGCCCGGCGATGTCGTAGTTCCCCATTCCCACGGGAAGGCAGTCCGCGTCCTCGCGGTTGTCGCTGACGTGCAGATGCACCACGGACTCCCCGACCGCGTCCACGATCTCCATAGGGTCATACCCCGCGCGCACCGCCTGCTTGATGTCAAGCACGAACCGTGCACGCTCGCCGCACTCCCGCTTCATAAGCCGCAGGAAGTCAATGCTCCGGCTCTTGCAGTAGTGGACGTTCTCCTGTACAACAGTGGCTCCGTACTCCTCGGCAATGTCGCAAAGCAGCATGAAGCGCTCCATGTACACCATATCGGTACAGCGTGCGTCAGAACGCGCTCCGTGGAGCACGAAAAGCTTTGCGTCCACAGCCTGCATGAACGCGAAATAACGCCTGTACAGATCGAGCATACTGTCTACCCTGCGTTGATAATCCGAGAACAGAAAAAGCGTTTCCGCAGGAGAAGAAAACGGGTGTACGGAAACGACATTCATATTGTATTCCCGTATATACGACAAGATATCATCACAAACCGCCCCGCCTGTTTCGGAGAGGTCATTCACAAATATCTCGATATCGCGGATACCAAGCTCGCCGAGAGTGCGTACAGCGTCCTCGGTAAGGAGCGGATACAGTGATGCGCTCGATACGCCGATCTTCATAACAAATCTCCATTCTGTATATCTGCATAACGATCACATCAGCGATCATTCATTCTGTCCGTGCAGACTCCGGAGCAGGAACACAAATGCTGCTCCGGGTGAAGCAGCAATGATTGGTGTATGGTATCATTCCGGTCGTCCGGTGCCGCATTCGGGACAGAATTTGCCCTCGTTGCCATCGTTGCCGCACCGGGGACACTTCCACGGCTTAGGCGGCGCGGAGCTTCCGCATTCGATGCAGAACTTGCCGGTGTTCTCCTGACCGCAGGTGCACTTCCATGTCCCGTCGTCGAGCCACGATGCGTGCCGGGCAGCGAAAAAGCCCATGGTATTAGGCGGCGGCTCAAGAGCCGATACAAGCCCCTGAACGTTCGGGGGCGGCCCGTAGGTCATCTGTATATTCGCGATATACTCCGGAGCCACGACCGCGCCCTGGAGCATTGTTTCCGCAAGCCGGGCTCTGTCTATCTCCCGCTTCTGTTCCTCGTCGGCAGCTTCTGTGAGCACATCACGTTTATCTTCATCGGGTCTGTTCATTTCGCGTCACCCTCCTCGATAAGCTTTTCCTGTGCGTTACTAAGGTCAACACCGCTTTTTGCGAGCCGCAGGTTGATGATTATTCCCACAAGTATGGGGAGATAGAAGGTCAGGAACCTCCAGATGAATGTCGATACCCCTGTATAATAGTTGCCGAAGATGCCCTTGAAGAAGGCGGCGTAGCTTCCCTCGGCGGCACCCATAGCGCCCGGGAGCGGAACGAATGCCGAGATCATGAGTACGAACGCCTGACAGGAAATGATCGTGAGAAAGTCGGTCTCGGTCATGCCGAAGCCTATGTAGATGACATAGGTGATCGAGAAGTATACAAAAAGCTGCACCACCGTGGCGATAAACATCTTGAGTATCATCAACGGCTTGCTCTTGATGAACAGGAAGTTTTCGTAGTAGGTCGCAAGCTCCTTGTCGATGTATTCGAGCTTGTCGTCAACGTCCTTTATTATGTGTATCTTCCCGAGAAGCCTTACTACACCGTGTGCGAGCTTTGTTGTCGCCGTCTTGAAGAACGCGAGCATGAACAGAAGCACTATAACGAAGGTGTTGATGATAAAGCCGACTATGACAAGGAACGTAAGCGGCTGCAGGTCGCCGTCCGTGAACATCGAAAGCCTGAATATCAGGAAGACCAGCGAGTACAGCGTGAGCGTGAACTGGTAAACTATGAACCGGCTCAGAAGTGCTGTCATAGCGGAGCCGAGCGGCATACCGCGCTTCATGAAGGTATAGATCTGCATAGGCTGTCCGCCGGACGCGAACGGGGTGATGCAGTTGAAATACTGTCCTATCATGGTCACCACGAAGGTGTCTTTGAATTTAGTACCCGGCGCTAAGCTTTTCGCCGCGAAGTGCAATCCGAGCGCCTCGCCGAGCCAATATACCAACATGCAGGCTATCGCCGTTATCAGGAACAGCGGGTTCAGCTTCATGAGCGCGTTGATGATATTATCTATACCCTCGGAGAACAGCACCACAAGCATTATCACGAACGCCACGCCGCATATTATAAGATTGATCTTATTGGATTTCTTCTTGCCCATTATACACCATTTATCCCGGTGCCTTTTTACCGCAGAAGCGGATACCGCCGGAATGATCTTGATTCTTGATTATCTTACCGAACCGTGCTTCCGTTCGGGATGCCGGGATCAAGGAATACAACGCTCGCGCCGCCGTCCTCGGTGTCGCAGGCGAGCAGCATACCCTGGCTTTCCTCGCCGCAGAGCTTTGCCGGGGCAAGGTTCGCCACGAAGATGATCTTCTTTCCGATGAGGTCTTCCGGCTCGTACCACTGAGCTATGCCGGAAACTATCTGCCTTCCGCCGCGCGCGTCGTCTATCTGAAGCTTAAGCAGCTTCTTTGACTTCTTGACCTTCTCGCAGGCGGTGACTTCGCCGGTGCGCAGCTTCACCTCGGCAAACTTGTCTATGGTGATGATGTTTGCCTTGTCGAGATCTTCGTCCTCTTTTATGGTCTTAGCGGGGGTGAGCATAGCGTTGAGCGCGTCGATCTCCTTGTCTATGTCTATGCGCGGGAACAGCACTTCACCCTTCTTTACGGTCACGTCAGCCGGGAGAACGCCAAATACAGCAGCGTTGTCGTAGGTAACGTCGGCTTCCTTCGCACCGATCTGCTCCCATACCTTCGGCATGGTGGTCGGCATGAACGGGTAAAGCAGAGCCGAGCAGATACGGATAGTGTCGAGCAGGTCGTAAAGCACGGAAGCAAGGCGCGCCTTGTTCGCCTCGTCGCGTCCGAGCACCCACGGTTCGGTCTCGTCGATGTACTTGTTCGCGCGGTCGATAACCTTGAATATCTCGGCGAGTGCGAGGGAATGCTGCGCTTCCTCGATGTAGTTCGCTACCGGTTCGCGCAGAGCTTTTGCCATGGAGATGAGCTCGTCGTCTATCGGTTCGGGCTTTCTGTCGGTCGGGAGAGTGCCGCCGAAGTATTTGTCCGCCATTGCGACGGTGCGGGAAACGAGGTTTCCGAACGCGTTCGCAAGGTCGGTGTTTATTCTTCCTATCATGATCTCGTTGGAGAAGTTGGAGTCCGAGCCGTAGGGCATATCACGGAGTATCTGGTATCTCACCGCGTCAACACCGTATCTCTCACCGAGAATGAATGGATCCACCACGTTGCCGAGAGACTTGGACATCTTCGCGCCGCCGAAGGTTATCCAGCCGTGACCGTAGAGGCGCTTCGGGAGCGGAACTTCCAGCATCATCAGCAGCGCCGGCCATACGATAGAGTGGAAGCGCACGATCTCCTTGGCGGTCATGTGCATATCCGCCGGCCAGTACTTGTCGAAGTCGTTATAAGTTCCGTTCTCATAGCCGAGGGCGCTGATATAGTTTATGAGCGCGTCGAGCCATACATACACGGTATGCTTCTCGTCAAAGGGAACGGGTATGCCCCATTTTACCGAGGTGCGGGAGATACAGAGGTCCTCCAGCCCGTCCTTGACGAAGTTGTTTATCATCTCGTTCACGCGGCTCTCGGGGCGGAGATAGTCGCTGCCCCGGAGCAGGTCGATGATACGGTCGGTGAAGTCGGAGAGCCTGAGGAAGTATGCCTCCTCCTCAGCTTCGATAACATCGCGTCCGCAGTCGGGACATTTGCCGTCCACGAGCTGGGTCTCGGTCCAGAAGCTCTCGCAGGGAACGCAGTACTTACCCTTGTAGGAGCCCTTGTAGATATAGCCCTTGTCGTAGAGCTTACGGAAGATGTTCTGTACGGTCTCGATGTGGCAGGGGTCGGTAGTCCTGATATAGCGGTCATAGCTTATGTTCATGAAGCTCCAGAGCTTCTTGAAGTTCTCGACGATGCCGTCAACGTACTGCTGCGGGGTCATGCCTTCGGACTCCGCCTTCTGCTGTATCTTTGCGCCGTGCTCGTCGGTCCCGGTGAGGAACATAACGTCGTATCCCTGCATTCTCTTGAAGCGGGCGATAACGTCGCACGCCACGGTGGTGTAGCAGTGTCCTATGTGGGGATTGCCCGACGGATAGTATATCGGTGTGGTGATATAGTATTTCTTGCTCATGTAAGGCTCTCCTTCCGAAAGAAAATGCCGGCTTCCCCGCTTCCGGGTGTGCCGGGAGCACATCTTTCACGAATATTATTAACGAATATTATACCACAAAAAGAGCGTTTTGGCAATATGTAAAAAATTTCAGAAGAAAAATTTACATTTTTCACATAAAAGACTTGATTTTTTTTACGTTTTCTATTAAAATAGAAGTATGTATAATTTTGCGCATGATATGTGTGCAGCAACAACAATTATCGCCCCGCCGGAAAAGCGTTGTGCGCGGGTAATTTCTATCCGAGAGCCGGATATGCTTGGGCGGGCGTGGCTGAAGCCGCAGGAAAGGACAGGTTACACATTATGTCAAACAGATTATTCCAGGGAGTAGTACACCAGATGAAGGACACCGTCGGCCGCGTCATCGGCGTTATCGACGAGAACGCTACTATCGTTGCGTGCAGCGAGCTGTCGAAGATCGGCACCTCGAATGACTTCTTCTCTATCGAGTTCGGCGATTCGCACGATATCTTCATCCGCGACGGCTACACCTACAAGCCCTTCGGTGTACATGTAAAGCCCGATTACGCTGTTTTTGTCGAAGGTACGGACGAAATGGCGGGCAAATACGCGTCTATCCTTGCTATCTCTCTTTCCAGCATAAAGCAGTACTACGACGAAAAGTACGACCGCAACAACTTCGTCAAGAACATAATCCTCGACAACGTGCTCCCCGGCGATATAAGCATCAAATCCCGTGAGCTGCACTTCAATGCGGATATCAACCGCGTAGTGTTCCTCATAAGCATCATCTCGTCCAACGATGTGTCCGCCTATGACGTTATCCAGAACCTCTTCCCGGACAAGAACAAGGACTTCGTCTTCAACATCACCGAGAGTGAGATAGTGCTCGTCAAGGAGATCAAGAGCGGTATCGACGTGAAGGATCTCGAAAAGCTTGCCCGCTCTATCGCAGATACTCTCCAGACCGAGTTCTTTACCCGCGTCAACATCGGTATCGGCACACCCGTTATCGGCGTGAAGGATCTCGCGCGCTCGTTCAAGGAGGCTCAGATCGCGATCGAG
>JAFZOA010000337.1 GCA_017550775.1 Ruminiclostridium sp.
CAAATGACAAGAAGGCCTATCAGAATGCTATAGCACATGCGGTAAAAGAGTATCTGGCTACAAAGGACTGCTATGAGGGAGCATATTATGTTGCCATTGATGACAATTACAGAGTAGTTTGTGCTTATTGGTGCAGTGATACGACTGAGATCAAAAGCGGACACACGCCATTAACTAAAGACTGCACACTTGAAAGCGGTGAGCTTCTGTGCTCCTATCCTATTGAATATTGTGACGCGAAAAGCGTAATGTTTATCAGCTGACAGATTAATTGTGAACTTGTAACTGATTATATAAGGTGTTAAAGAAATGA
Source organism: Ruminiclostridium sp. (assembly GCA_017550775.1). The sequence goes on from JAFZOA010000337.1 coordinate 314, forward strand.
AAAAATTGAATAAGAAAAAGGGCTTTACGCTTGTAGAGCTCATGGTCGTTATTGCGATCATCGGTGTCCTCGCGGGCATTCTCATACCGGTGATGCTCGGCTATGTCACAAGCTCGCACGTAAGCAACCTGAACACGACTGCGTCAAAGCTTCGTGAGCACGTAACGTTCTTCCTTACGAAAGCCGATTCCGAAGGTTACGGAATGTTCCTTTCGCGCTCGGCGGTATGTGATATGTCTATCACGATAAACAACGGCGTATGGAAGGTCACGAACGAGAACAAGGAGTGTTTTGTAAACTATTACTCAACAAAATGGTCCGGAAGCGGCAGCGGTACTGCCGATGAATCCGGAAATTCAAGCAATAACGCGGAGGACAGATTCGCTACATACCTCGCTTCCACATTCATGGGCTTCAATGACGGATTTATCAAGTTAAGGCTCGTTGGCGGCGCGTGCAGCGCTCTGTACTGCGTATCCTCACAGAGTGTCGATGTCAGCGGTATGCCTGCTTTCGGCGACGAACAGGGCTGGGATGTCGAGGACTATGTCTGGAATGGCAGAGACCAGGGTGTAAACAAGGACGGCGTTATCGTCGGAACTTCACCCGTTCTGCTCCTGAGCGCATAAAAAATACGACCGTTTCGCTTAAATTGCGATGCGGTCGTTTTTTATTGCAGTATAAGGTTCACCGAAGCCGCGCTGATGAGCGCGCAGGTAAGATCTCCGATAAGCGCGGCCGCAAGTGCGTACCGCGTTTTTTTCGCTTTCACTGCGGCAAAATATACCGAAAGCGTGTAGAATGTTGTTTCGCTGCTGCCGAGAATGACCGAAGCTACGCGACCCGGGAAGCTGTCTGGACCGAAGTCTGCGAGTATGCTCTCAAAAACAGCTATCGAGCCGCTGCCCGAAAACGGGCGAAGGATCAGAAGAGTTCCGCATTCGGCGGGAAAACCGACCAGATCAAGTACCGGCGAGAGAAGCTCCGTTATCACCTCGGCCGCTCCCGACGCGCGGAACGCTCCGACTGTCACGACAAGGCAGAACAGCGACGGGAAGATGTCATATACCGTGCGAAGCCCCTCTTTTACGCCCTCGGTGAACTCGGCGAAAACGTCTGTCCTGTGCACAGCCCCGTATATCAGCACTGCTGCGATCATCACGGGAACGATATAGTCGCTCATCTCAGCCGCCCTTTCTTTACGCGGCGGAAAGCCGATACAGCGACAAGAGCCGCCGTAAGCGCGCAGACCGAGGATATCCACACGCACGGAAGTATTTCCATGGGTGCGGCGGACCCGTGTGCGAGACGAAGCGCCGCGGCAGTGGTCGGGATAAGCTGCAGGCTCGCTGTATTCATCACGGTCAGCGTTATCATATTATCCGATGCAATTCCGGGGTCGGCGCTGTGCTCCTCTTTTTCGATCTCGCGCATTGCGGCGAGCCCGAACGGGGTAGAGGCGTTACCGAGCCCGAGGATATTTGCTGTGATGTTGAGGGTTATGTACTGCATCGCTTTACCGCTATTTGAAAGCCCGGAAAAGAGCTTTGACAGCACCGGTGCGGTGATATGCGCGATCTTACCGGTAAGTCCCGAGGTCTGTGCGACTCGCATCACGCCGCTCCAGAGCGAGATAATTCCGATGAGCGTTATTGAAAGCGTGACGGCGTTTCCGCATTCTTCGAGAAAAGCTGATGAAAGACTGCTCATTTTACCTGTAAAGGCAGCGAAAATAACAGACAGGACGATCATACCTGTCATTACCCACTTCATCATACAGACACC
>JAFZOA010000338.1 GCA_017550775.1 Ruminiclostridium sp.
ACCGTGTTCTGCGGTCCGCTCCCGCCCGATCTCATAATAAGATATGACGGATTCCTGAAAGACGAGCTGCGTAGAGGGGGCGCGATGAAGCAGATATTCAGAGGCTGCTTTATCGCCGGAAACGTAGATTTCATCTTCGGCTGCGGCGACGCTCTGTTTGACAGCTGTGAGATACGTTCCGTGTATGATGTCCGCGGGCACGGCTATACGGCGGCTCCCGCGCACGAGCCCGGACAGGATATAGGATTTGTGTTCTCGGAGTGTACATTCACCTGTGAAGACAAGGTTGCCGACAGCTCGATATTCCTTGCACGACCGTGGAGAGACTACGGAAAGTGCAGCTTTATAAACTGCGATTACGGCAGACATATTTCCCCCGAAGGTTTCGACAAATGGAACGATACCGGACGGGACAAGACCGCGCGGTTCGCCGAATACGGCAATATCCCCGCCGGACGGGTATCGTGGAGCCGCACCCTCGGCGGCGCGGAAAAGGATGAGCTTCTGAACGCGTTCCGCTGAACGTGTTTCCGGACGGCAGGACCCGTTCTCCCGCATCGATGAAAGGAGACAGAATGAACAGCATTATTTATGTCGGCAGACACCTTATCACCTTTGCCACCAAACAGCACCACCACGATGAATGGGAGCTTATCTACTGCACCGGCGGTCAGGGTCAGTTTGAATTTCAGGATCTGACGCTTGACTACGGGCTCGGCGACATCGTGATAATACCGCCGAGAACGCCTCATACCAACAACAGCGATGAAGGCTTCACCAATATCCACCTCAATATCGCAGACGCGACCTTCCCGTTCAGAGAGCCTATGCTCGTCGCCGACGATACGGACTGTCACATTCTCGGTGCATTCAGAGACGCTTTCTACTTCTTCAACAGCGACATGGAGAGTAAGCAGCTCGTTACCGACGCACTCGGGAACCTTATAGTAAACTACGTCACGGCGTTTCGTGAGACCAGACCGGTACGCGGCATCGTCGATGAGATAAAGAGCAATATAACCCAGAATTTCACCGACTGTGACTATGAGCTCGACAAATATCTCCGCACGATACCGTTCAGCTACGATTACCTGCGAAAGCTGTTCAAGAGCGAAATGGGCATGACTCCGCACAGCTACCTCACCAATCTCCGGGTACAGATGGCGGAAAAGCTCCTTTGCTCATACAAGACCGGGGAGCTCAACATATCCGAGATAGCATACGTCTGCGGATATTCAGATTCGCTCTACTTTTCGAGGGTTTTCAAAAAGAGCTACGGCTGTTCGCCCAAACAGTACGCCGAAAAGAAAAGCCGCGAGAAATAGGAAATAGTCTGATATTATACCGGAGGAAAGATAAATGGCATTCAACATCATAAATGAAGCGCGCCGCTGCCTCAACTGCAAGAACCCGTCCTGTCAGAAGGGCTGTCCCATAAGCACACCGATACCCGAGATCATCAAAACATTCCTTGACGGAGACATAGACAAAGCGGGATACAGACTGTTCGAGAACAATCCGCTCAGCGTGATCTGCTCGCTCATCTGCAACCACGAAAATCAGTGCGAGGGACACTGCGTTCTCGGAAAGAAGGGCGCGCCCGTCCATTTCAGCAACATCGAGAACTATATCAGCGACACCTACTTCGAGAAGCTTGATTTCAGCGACATAAAAAAGAACGGCATACGCGTCGGCGTTATCGGCGGAGGCCCCGCCGGAATCACGATAGCGATACTGCTCGCCCGCAGGGGTTACGACATAACGATCTTCGAGTCGCGAGAGAAGATCGGCGGAGTCCTTCGCTACGGCATACCCGAGTTCAGACTTCCGAAGCATCATATCGAGCGGTACAAGAAGCTCCTTCTGTCGCTCGGCATAAAGATACGACCGAATACGGCGATCGGCATTACCATAACCGTTGACGATATGTTCCGCGACGGCTACAAGGCTATTTTCATCGGCACGGGCGTATGGAGACCGAATACGCTGCACATAAAGGGAGAAAGCCTCGGAAATGTGCATTTTGCGATAAACTATCTTACCAATCCCGATGTATTCACCCTCGGCGAGAGCCTGAACATCATCGGTGCCGGCAACTCTGCCATGGACGTGGCAAGAACGGCGCTGTGGCACGGCTGCCGCAAGGTTACGGTGTTTGCGCGTTCCGATCATCTGGCTGC
>JAFZOA010000339.1 GCA_017550775.1 Ruminiclostridium sp.
CCGAAATACGGCTACGGCGGCGATTCCGGCGAGCGCCACAACGACGGTAACTTCTGTATGGACGCGCTCTGCTATCCCGACAGAACTCCGCACACGGGACTCTACGAAGTCAAGCAGGTGTATCGTCCCGTTCGCGTGACCAGGTGCGCTGAGCCCGGCAAGTTCGTGATAAACAGCCTGCTGCGCTTCATCGACGCGGGCGAATTTCTTGACTGCAAATGGGAGATAACCTACGACGGCGGGAAAGCGTCCGAGGGCAGCTTCACGTTCTCCGTGCCGCCTATGGGTTCAGGTGAAATCATGATACCCGAAGCTGTGGGAGCGTTTGAAACCGACGCGTATATCCGCTTCATCTTAACTGCGAAAAACAGCTACGGCGCATTTGAGGACGGCGAGGAGGTCTGCTTCGATCAGATAAAGATCTTTACGGCGAAAAAAGAAGCCTCTCCCCTTCCGAAAACTGCTCCGGCTTTCAGTGAGACTCCGCTTGAATACCGCGTGACTGTGGGCAACGCGGAATATGTATTCGACAGGCGTACAGCGCGTTTCACCGGCATTTGCGTGAACGACGAAAACATTCTCGCAAAGCCCATGGAGTACAACTTCTTCCGCGCTCCCGTTGACAACGACACGATGAAAGGCGACTGGTACAGCGCGCATCTGAACGACTACATCGTAAAGGTTTACGAGACCGCGATATGCGAAGATAACAACTGCGCTGTTATTCGCGTGAAGCAGTCCTTCGGCTGGAGCATTCATCAGCCGTTCGCAAAAATGACCGCAGAATACCGCATTGACGGGAACGGTGCACTCGATGTTTCCTGCTCTGCCGATTTCTCGAACAAGGTGGAGATCCTGCCGCGCTTCGGTCTGCGGCTGTTCGTACCGAAGAAATACAACAGCGTCGAATACTACGGCTACGGCGAGCATGAAAGCTACATCGACAAGCATCAGGCATCGTATATCGGGAACTTCTCCGCAAAGATAGCGGATATGCACGAGGACTACATACGCCCGCAGGAAAACGGTTCGCACTACGGCTGCACAAGAATGACCGTGCTCGGCGAAAACGCGGCACTTACATTCACGAATCCAGACGGATTTTCGTTCAGCGCATCGGAGTACACACAGGAGGAATTGGCCGCTAAAAAACACAACTTCGAGCTTGAAAAATGCGAGTATAACGTCATCTGTGCGGACTTTGAAATGGCGGGCGTGGGTTCGGCGGCGTGCGGTCCCGCACTCAGCGAAAAGTACAGGATAAAGCTGCCGACAGTGAGAGGGGAAATTAAGATAAAACCGAAAGGATAAGCGAAGGCGGTAAACACGCTCACCGACAAACTGAAAGAAAGGCCCAAGTAGCTCTTTTTCTCACAAATGGTTTTTTAGAGATTCCCTTAACGCAAGCTAAAACAAAAACTGCTTCTGCATTCTCCGGGGAGGAGGCAGAAGCAGTTTTTTATCATGGATATACGAAGCTCAATGCGTACCGACTACCTAAGTTTTTATAGAGCATTATTAGATAAAACTGGGTTTTAAGTTCAAATTCATGCTCATTTCGCCGCGCCGCTTTGTCCACGGAAGGTTTCTTTTTTCCGCCGCGTCCTTGCGGTATGTCTTCTGTCAAAGGCTTTCATAACAAGCTTCAATATCAGCGATATCACCCACGCGAGGATAAAGTATATTATCGCTGTCGCTATCAGCGGGAAGAACGCTTCATAAGTTCTGCTTCTTATAATATCGCTCATCTTTGTTAAATCCTGGATCGCGATATAGCCAACTATCGATGTGCTTTTCAGAAGAGAGACGATCTCCTGTTTATACACAGGCAGGAAACGCACAGCCGCCTGCGGGAAGATAAATCTGAAAAACGCCTGATTTTCGTTGTAGCCGAGGGCAAGCGCCGCCTCCCGCTGTCCGCCGTCGATGCTTTCGATACCGGAGCGCATGACCTCCGAAGCATACGCGCCGAAATTCAGAGTGAAACCGATGATCGCTACCCATACCGCTTCAAGCCCCGACTTGCCGAGAATGACATAATACAGTATCATCAGCAGAACCACTACCGGCGTGCCTTGCAGGAGCTTGACATAGATGTTGCTTATAGCGTTCGCGAGCCTGCTTCCGGTGCGTCGGAACATACACACAAGAAACGCGAGCACCGAGCCGAGCAGAGCTGACATCACAGTTATAAAGCAGGTCGTGCCGATACCTTCAAGTATCAGCTTCCAGCGGTCTTCGCGGATGAAATTCTTCTCGAAGCTTGAAACTATGCTGTCGAGGAAGCCTACGTTTCCGGCGTTCTGCGGGCTTTCAGCGCCGACTGCCGCGGTCACAAATACAACAGTGCTTCCCGATTCCTTGTCGGAGAAGTAGACGCTTTCCGCGCGCTCGGCTGTTACCGAGATATTTGCCGCGGCCATATCGTATTTTTCCGTGGAGATACCCGGTATTACTGCGGAGAATGTCATCGTATCGAAATCCGGTATATAACCGTACTCGCGGCAGAACATTGCCACAAGCTCGATCTCGTAGCCCGTGACCTCGCCGTTGTATGTGTACTCCCACGGCGGCGTCGTACCGTCGCACGCAATGCTCAGGACTCCATTCTCGCCCGTGAAGCCTGTCAAATCAACGGACTGTTCGATCTCACCCTCTGTCCACTTTTTAAGAAGCGCGTCCATTGTACCGTCGGCTTTTATCTTCTTGAGAAAAGCGTTTATCTTATCGCGCAAAACCGCACCGTTTTCCGTTTTCGGGAAAGCAAACGCATAGGCGGTATCTTCCGCGGCTTCTTTAAGCCAGAACAGCTCGGGGTTTTCCGCTATCATAGTCTCTGCCTGATCCGATGCCATCAGATAGCCGTCTATCTTTCCAGATACTGCCGCAAGCGCAAGGTCGGATGCCACATCAAAATACATATACTCCGCATCCGGGAATACCTTCTGTGCCACGGGTTCGTAGGCGCTGCCTGTAAGTATCCCTATCCGCTTGTCGCCGAAATATGAGATCGGCATATCCGCCGTAACTGCACTGCTGTTCTTTGCGACATCCGATGATCTTACCGCGAGCACCGCTCCTGCTACATAGTCGGGTTCCGAAAAATACACGCTTTCCGCCCTCTCCTCGGTGATGTTCATACTTGAACAGCCGAAATCGGACATACCTGTATTAAGCGCGGGGATTATCGCGTTAAAGCTCATATCCGTGACTTCAAGGCCGTACCCGTATTCCTTGCAGAAGCTGTATGCGATATCCACTTCATATCCTACTATCCGGTTCCCTTCAAGGTAGGCAAACGGCGTTATCAGCGCTTCTACGGCAAGCCTGAGCACGCCGTGTTCTGCGCCCTGATTATTTATCTCCGGAAGCGTATGACCGCTTTTGTCGGGACTGAACCACTTGTTCTCCATTTCGCGAAGTGTGCCGTCAGTCTTTATTTTTTTCAGGAATTCATTGAACTTATCCCGAAGCTTTTTACCTGCTTCTGTTTTCGGGAAAGCAAATCCGTAATTGTATTCTTCGATAGGCTCGTCCAGGTAGTCAACGGCGTGATCTTCTGTCGACATTATGTACTTTATGACAGGCTCATCGACACATACCGCATCGACCTTTCCCGATTCAAGCGCAGTCACCATATCCGTGTATGTGTTGAAATACATAAGTTTAACACCGGGAATATTTTTCTCAACAAGGACATCGAACATACTTCCCGTTCCGACACCGATAGTCTTTCCGGCATAGTCTATATAGGTAACTGTTCCGTCGCCGTTTGTGTCTGCGGCAATGACACTCACGTCCGGCCTGTCATCATCCGACAGAAACGCAAGCATTATCCCGCCCGCGATCAGCAGTAAAATGACCGCTATGATTATGATATCGACTTTCTTTGTGTTTTTTCGCATGATCTGTTTTCCTTGTTTGGTAATACCGCTCCGGAGAGTTTCTTTTCGATTCTGAGTCTTTTTTCGCAAGTCAAGTGGATTTTGGGCAATATGACGGAAAAAGGCGCAAGAAAGACAAGTGCAAAGGCGCCAGCCGTGCTTTGTGCAGTATTGCCTTTACTGTTTTCCGGAATAATAATCAATGCTGATCTCATCTTCCTCTATCAGCACCGAATTCTGTTTGAGCCTTTTTATCACTTCGTCCGCAGCCTTATAGACTGTATCTTTGTCAACATCGTCGAAAATGACATACTGTTTGCAGGTTCCGGCAGTATCAGCGGAAGCGGTGACAGCACTACCGGTATCTGTGCTGCCGTTCGCTGTAAGAGCGAAAACAAGGCATACCGCGGAGCAGCACAGGCTTGCAAGTGAAATTATGATAGCTGTAATTCCTGTTTTATCTGACATACCGGTTCTCCCCTTTCACGCGGGAGACCTGACCCATTATCATGCGCCTGTGTATTTCACGCCGTCGCCGTATATCGTC
>JAFZOA010000340.1 GCA_017550775.1 Ruminiclostridium sp.
AGGATACAGTAAACGCCGGATATCACGAGGAATGCGTCGGTGCCTGCTCCCGAGCCAGCTAGGAGCCCGACGAACACCATATAGATAGCAAATGCGATAAGCGATGTGAAGTGACCGGGCTGATGCTCAAGCTTCGCGATAATGAAATCGGCGAGCTTTGATGCCGCATTGAACAGAAGGTACGCCGCGAGCAGATATGCCGCGAGCGAGAACGAAAGCGCCGGAAGCACCATTATCACAATGCCGATGGCAATGTTCGACACCGCGGGTATAAGCTTCGCTTTCTTTCGTTTCTGTCCGAGCCTTCCGCTGTGGGCTATGAACCCGGCTAAGTTGCGCGCGCCGTGTATCATCAGTACCGAGCCCGCGAAATAAGCGAGCGGGGTTATGAGAACTTCGCGCTGTGAAACGATTATTATCCCGAGGATAAGCAGCGCCGCGCCGAATGCGAACAACGCAGCCTTGTAGAGATACATTCTGTACATTATTTGTGGTATTTTCTGTTGTTCATTATCGCGAAAGCGCGGTAGAGCTGTTCGGCGAGCATTACCCGCGCAAGCCTGTGCGGAAATGTCATTTCCGACATGCTGAGACGGAAGTCCGCTTTCTGCTTTACGCGCTCCGAAAGTCCGCAGGAGCCGCCGATGATGAAAACGAACGTGTTTTTGCCGTTCGCCGACTCACGCGAGATAAGCTCAGAGAACTTCTCGCTCGTAAGCTGTTTTCCCTCGATGCACATCGGGATAACATAGCTTCCGGCGGGTATTTTCTGCAGTATCCGGTCGGCTTCGGTCTCAAGAGCCTTGTTTATCTCCTTTTCGGAAGGCTCGTCGGGAAGCTTTTCCTGCTCGGTCTCATCAAAGGTGAGCTTACAGAACGCGCCGAGCCGTTTTTCATACTCCGAGAACGCTTCCTGAAGATACTTCTCTTTAAGCTTTCCTACCGTTATTATCTTTATTACCATTTTGCCCTGATGTTTGCTTTTCTTGTCTTTCTTGCCTCAAGTTTGGCTATGCGCGCTTTCTGTACCGCGTTGAGCACGATATCTGCTATTATAAGAAGCGCGAGACCCACGACACAAAGCCGAAACCACCACTTATCGAATATGCTGTTTATCATACGCATAGTGTATTCAAACTGCGATAATTCGATATTCTGAGAAGCCACAAGGTTTGTTGTCCAGAGGGTCTCACCGTCGAGCTTGAGCTCAAGGGTGCCCATTACCTGGCCTTTTTCTATCGGAGCCACAACCGCATCGTTGTTGTTTTTCTCGGCGGTGATGTTGATGACCTGTTCGATGACCGCGGGGTCCAGATCCTTCGGAAGAAGCGTTGAGAACGCGGACGCGGGCTTTAAGATAACGACATCGGCGTTTTCGCCCATATCGACCTTGACGTTCGCAACGAACGTGTTTTCGTTCATTACTTCGCGGATGTCGAATGTGCGGAATGCCCACTTATAGAGCGCGATGCTGTCCTTGAAATGACCGTTGAGCTTGTTGCCCTCTGCGTCAACGTAAGGTGCGCCGCAGGTCACGAGCATATAGTTGAAGCCGTTCTGCGAAGCGGTCGAGATGATGTTCGCGAAGCCAGCGTGATAAACGCTCCATTCGCCCTGTGTGTCCTTGGTGTAGTATTCGCCCATGCTTCCGGTCTTCAAGCCGCTTGCG
>JAFZOA010000341.1 GCA_017550775.1 Ruminiclostridium sp.
GGGGCGCTTGCCGATCGGCTGACTGCTGTGTCAGTAGAGCTGCGCGATATAAGCGGTGATATTTCCGGACTGCTCCCGGACGACGACGAGGGCGAAAGCTTACAGGCTCTCGAAGAGAAAATGAGCGGGATACTCTGGCTCAAACGCAAGTACGGGGCGGAGACAGACGAGATACTTGATATGTGCGGCGAATGGAAGCGCGAGCTTGAAGAGCTGTCGGAGTGCGACAATACGCTTTCGGAACTGAACGCCGAGCGGCATAAGTCCGCCGAGCGGGTAAAAACGGCGGCAAATGAGCTGTCGGAGCTGCGAAGAGCGGCGGCGGATAAGCTTGAAGCCGCGATAACCGAGCAGCTTCGGTTCCTTGATATGCCGGACGTGAGACTGCGGTTCGACATAACCCAGGGAAAGATCACAGTGAACGGCATGGATACCGTCGAGCTTATGATCTCCGTCAACAAGGGCGAAGATCTGAAGCCTATCGCTAAAGCGGCTTCGGGAGGCGAGCTTTCACGCATCATGCTTGCGATCAAGAGCGTCTGCGCGGAGAACGACGACACGCCTACCATGATCTTTGACGAAATAGATACCGGTATCAGCGGTCGTGCCGCGCGCAAGGTCGGAAGCAAGCTTTCCGGCATAGCGCAGAAGCGTCAGGTGCTTTGCGTAACCCACCTTGCGCAGATAGCCGCGCTGTCCGACAACCACCTGCTGATACAGAAGAACAGCGACGAAACCCGCACCTACACCACCGTCGAGCGGCTTGACAGCGACGGGAAGGTGCGTGAGGTCGCAAGGCTCATTTCCGGCGACGACAGCGCAGCGTCGCTGCGAAGCGCCGAGGAGCTTATAAAGCGGCACGGAGAGCCGGCCGGCGAGGACGGTGAGTAACGCATGGAGCTGAGAGCATGGGTATATACCGCGGAGCAGCTTTCCGGTGCGCTGGACTGCCCTGAGGTAACGGCGGTATATGTGCCGATGAAGCTTGCCGGAGATGTGCCGGATAAGCAGCGGTCAAAGGTGATACTGCTCCCGCCGGAGTACCTTGCGGACTGTGAGGAACGCGTGGAACGGGAGCTGAATATACTGCGTGAGAAGGGCTTTGAGCGTGCGCTCGCCCATACCTCCGGGCATATAGAGCTGCTTACCCGCCGGGGATTCACTGTCTGCGGCGGAAACCGGCTGAATGTCACAAACAGCATGACGATGCGTTTTTTCGCGGAGCAGGGACTTTCGGATATCATAGTCTCGCCGGAGCTTACCGTTCAGCGCATCAACAGTCTCGATAAGCCGGTGCCGACGGGATTTCTCGCCTACGGATATCTCCCGCTGATGCTGTGCAGGAGGTGTCCTGTACACGACGGTAAGCCCTGCGGGAGGGAAAACTGCGGTGAACGTCTTACCGATCGTATGGGGAATAAAATGAGCGTGATATGTTCGGAAAACACTGTGGAGATACTCAACAGCAATGTGCTGATGTTAGGCGGACGGCTCGGCGAATTCCGCACGGATTTCGCGGTACTGCGGTTCACTGTGGAGAAGGACGTTAAAAGCGTGGTGAAGCTTTATTCGGAGAACAGGGAAGAAAAATCACCGAAGCTCACACGCGGATTATATTACAGGGGAGTGGAATGAAATGAACATAAACGTGAAAAAAATGAACGAGAGAGCGCGTATTCCGTTTCATGCAACGGACGGGAGCGCAGGCGCGGATCTGTTCGCGTGCATAGAAAATGAGCTTGTGATCGGACCGGGCGAGAGGGTAATGGTTCCTACCGGAATCGCGATCGCTATACCGTACAGCAGCTGTGCTGCGTTCATATTCCCGCGAAGCTCTGTATCGAGTAAGTTCGGCGTGTCACTTGCAAACTGTGTCGGTGTCATAGACAGTGACTATCGCGGTGAGATTATAGTTCCGCTCATCAACCATTCAAAGGAGAAATATATTGTGAAGGACGGCGACCGTATCGCCCAGATGGTGGTAATACCGATCATCGTTCCCGATTTCATCCCGAGTGAACATCTTGACCATACCGAGCGCGGAGAAGGCGGCTTCGGCTCCACCGGAAGGTAAGAAATTAATGAATTGGTAATCTCACTAAAAAAGTATCTTATTCGACAGTAAATTTTTAGGCTTTTGCAAGTTGTAACATAGCCACGTTCGTGCTATAATATATGTGTAGGACAAAGCATCATATTATTGGAGGATTTATGTTCACCAAGGATATAGGTATAGATCTGGGGACCGCGAACACTCTCGTTTACATGAGGGGCAAAGGCATTATAATAAGAGAGCCGAGTGTTGTTGCGGTCGATGTTAAATATGAACGGGTCAGATATGTAGGTCAGGAAGCCAAGGACGTTATAGGTCGTACTCCCGGCTCGATAGTGGCCGTAAGGCCGCTCAAGGACGGCGTTATTGCCGACTTCGACATGACCACGAGTATGCTTCAGGAGTTCATCTCCAAGGCTGTAAAGGGAAGAAA
>JAFZOA010000342.1 GCA_017550775.1 Ruminiclostridium sp.
CGGTCGGACTTGCCTGCTATGAGCGGGTCGGTGACCGCGTCGAAGATACGTCCGAAGGCGGTTATGAGACCTATCGCGGTAAGACCGATGAAGAGCCCCTGGGGGATATACGCTGTCTGACCGTGCGCGATCTCGTCCGTGGTTGGCTGATAGAAGAATACCAGCCAGTTTGAGATGATTCCGGAAAGAATAGACCAGCCGAGCTGACCTATGGCAAAGATCCAGAGCACCTTGTTTGTTGCGATCTTCTTTTCCATATTTGTCCTCCTGTACTAATGAATTTATAAGGTTACAGTTTACAGGTTACAGTTTACAGTTGTGGTGGCGGCTGCGCCGCTTTTTCAGTTTACAGTTTACAAGTTACAGTCAACAGTGAGCGGTTTTATATCAACTTAGCCGATATATTTTTGATCCGCGCGCTCAGCGCACACCACAATTATTCATTATTCATTGTTATTCTTCTAAGTTTTTAAATAGCTAACCGCACATTCTATAAGCATTTCAAGCTCTCTTTCCGCGTCCGTGAAATCGTCCGACGGAAGTATCTCGCCCTCTATGAACTTCTTGCACATCTCGGTAAGAGCATGGGCATAAGTCATGTAGAACAGCCTGAAATCGCCGATGTCACGCATTGTCCCGTCGGAGATGCCTTTTCTGTAAGCCCGCTCGACTATCGGGAAGAAGTCGATCACCGAGCTTTCATAGCGCGCAAGCTCCTCCTTCGCCACGTCCTCGTGAAGAACGTATCTGTCGAACTCCCCGAGCAGCCGCATGAAGTCCTTATGCGCGTTGAAAAGCACAATGAACATTCTGAGCAGATCGTGTATCTGCTTTATCCCGTCCTGCGAACGGAACGAGTCCGTCTCGAACACACCACGGAACAGGTTCCGGAGATCGTTCCACAAAAATGTCATCGCGTCGATAACGATGCACGGCTTCGTTCCGAAGTAGCGGTAAAGCGTTGCCACACCTACCCCGCTCTCTTCCGCGATGTCCGTCATCTTAACGCCCTCTATGCCCCGTTCGAGCATCATTTCCGCGCAGACCGATACCGCGCGCTCCATTCGTCTGTCCTTCAGTTTTTTCGGAGAAAACTCGTAAGAATTTTCATTTTCCACTTGACAAACCTCCCATCTTGTGATAGAATATCTATCAAGAGATAGTCGCACTATCTTCTGATAGTAAGTCTATCATATTTCGCAGGATTTGTCAATAGGGTTTTGAGAAAAACTTCAATTTATTTTACGGGAGGAACAATCATGGATAAGTCAAAAGTGATCTTCGGGAACGAAATGTCGGAGTGCGCATACCGCAAGGCTGTCAGCACCAAGAACAAGTTTATCCGCAAGTATGGCGACGATTCGCACAAGGAATACCACCTGAGCGCTGTCCCCGCCCCCGCCATAGGCGATATCCTTAACACCGAACAGCTCGTCATCACCCCCGAGACCGGCGTCGAGTTCGATAAGAAGAGCCTTATCGTCGGCAATATCCGCATGGGCTTCGGACACTACCGGATCTCAATGGCAATAGCCTCCGCCGCGAAGGCAATGGGCTATACCCCGTACTGGTTCGACCTCAATTCGTTCAGCAGCACTACCTGCGGAAAGATAATCGCGGGTCAGAACGAGCTTTACTCCCTCGGTTCGCGCCTGTCGCAGCAGATACCTTTATTTAATAAGCTCGTGTGGGAGCCGATAAACAGCGAGGGCTTCCGCAAGCTCACCTATAACTGCTCCGACCAGAAGACCTCCGAGCTCATGGTTCCGGTGTTCCGCGACTTACCCAAGGATATCCCCTACGTCGCTACCCACGTCTGGCCGGCACAGGCGGCGATCCACGCGGGCATGACCCACGTTGTCAACGCCGTTCCCGATAACTAGCCGATGGCGCTGCACCTCGCGGAGGGCTCGATACACGCTGTACAGACCCCGTCCGCATACCTCGGCTACCGCGCACTCAGAGGCATGGACAAAAAGCGCCAGCTCAGACCCATGCCGCGTACCTCGATAGCATACACCGGACACTACATCGACCACGAGCTCGTCAGCAACATAGAGTATGACTGCGCCAAGCGTAAAGAGCGCGCACACGGCGGCGAGCGCCGCTGGCTCATGTCCGTTGGCGGAGCGGGCGCGCAGAAGGAGATCTTTATCTCCATAATCAGAAAGCTGCTCCCCGAGATCAGAAAGGGTGAAGCTTCCCTGTTCATCAACGTCGGAGATCACAGAAACGTGTGGGAGTCCCTCGTGAATGAGATCCCGCAGATGCGCGAGTTCCTGACCGAGCACTTCGACGACTTCGCGGAGACAAAGGCATTCGCAGAGGCGGCAATAGACGGCGATGTTTCGGGTATCCACGCGTTCTGCCACGCGGATATCTTCGCGGCGGTGTACTCCACCAACCTGCTCATGCGCTGCTCCGATGTGCTTATCACCAAGCCGAGCGAGCTTGCGTTCTACCCGATACCGAAGCTCATGATAAAGCGTGTGGGCGGTCACGAGGCATGGGGCGCGATACGTTCCGCGGAGATCGGCGACGGCACCTACGAGGTGACCACGCCCGCAGAGACCTGTGCGATGATCGACCTGCTGCAAAGAAACGGCGATATCATCGACATGATGTGCCGCAATATCCTCGCGGCGCACACGACCGGCATTTACAAGGGCGCGTACAGAGTAGTGAAGCTCGCGGTCAAGGGAAGAAAGTGAATATACGATAAAAACAGTGGCAGCCCGCTTGATGCGGACTGCCACTTGTTGTTATCTTTGATCCTCGGCGAGCGTCATTATCTCTTCCGTCTCATACTCAACGGTGATACCCTTCGAGTGATCCGACTGCCCCCACTGTCCGAGGAGACGATCGATCAGCCTTGCGAGGTTCTCGGCGGAGATGTCCGGAAGCAGCATGAAGAACTGATTATCGCGTATCTGCACCACGATATCGCTGCGGCGCAGAGGCTTGAACACCGTCTCCGCGAACACCTCGACACATTCCGAGAACGGGAACTGCTTCTGCACGGAGGGGTCCTCTCTGAGCGTAATGAGCATTTTGAACGCTGTCCTCGAATAGCGCTGAATATATCGCATGAAGTAGTGGTATATCTGGCTGAACGCCTCGGGGCCGATACGGAACGCGCCTCCCATTACGGAACGCTCCTCGAAAAGTTTGCTGATGCTTTTAAGGGTCTCGGTGCGTTCGAGGTCGGTCTCGCTCCCGTCGGAGGCAACCTTATGTACCGCAAATCCGTGCTTTCCGTTCTCCTTCACATAGTAAAGCGCCTTGTCTGCTTTCTTGAAAAGCTCGGTATAGTCCGTTCCGTGTTCGGGGATATACACCGCACCGACCGACGCTCCGAGCGGGATAGTCATATCGTCGCCCATGAGACGCTTGGCGGCAGCGGTAAGTTCCTCGTTTATGCGCTCGGTGATGCTGTCGATGATGCCGCTGTCCTTGCCGCATCTGCTGAACACAACGAACTCGTCGCCGCCTATACGCCCGGGGATGTCGTCGGAGCGCATACAGGTACGGATGATGTCGGCAAACGCGCGCAGAACGTTGTCTCCCATTTCGTGACCGTAGATATCGTTGACGAGCTTGAAGCTGTCAAGGTCTATTATCATCAGCACACCGCTTCTTGTCTTGCAGAGCGGAGGGAGCTTTTCGAGCACGCCCGCCTTGTTAAGAAAACCGGTCATGCGGTCAACGGTCGCGTGTTGTTTAAGGTCGTTTTTTGGGTCGAGGGTGTTGAA
>JAFZOA010000343.1 GCA_017550775.1 Ruminiclostridium sp.
AAGGAGCGCGTCCTTGCGGAACTTTTCCTCATTCGCGTCTATCACGGGTCTGATAGAATCAAGTACCTCTCTTACTGCCTGATGGAACTCCGGTTCACCGGGATTTTTTGTTATCACCTGTTCGATGATCTCGTCAACATAGGACATTTGTTTCTTCCTCCTGTAAATTGTTTTTGATAAATAAAAAACGCCCGAAAAAGCCGTCCGTGTACGTCAAAAACGTACCGACGAGCATTTTCAGCGCCATTGCCGAAAAATTTAAAATTGCAAAATCACTTATATATTTTACTATACACCTATATAAAAGTCAATTTTGCCGATACCACAAAAAGCAGACATAGAACTGCATAAATCCGACTACTTTCTGTTCTTTACTTCAAGCGGTCGTTTGCCTGTGTATTTGTGAAATTCGGCGGTGAAGTAATCCGCCGTCGCGAAGCCAAGCATACCGGCTATCTCGCCGACCTTGTACCTGCCCGAAAGCAGAAGCTTTTCCGCGTACCGCATACGGAAGCGCTTATAGAACTCCCCGAAGGTCATTCCCATGCGCTGTCGGAACATTCGTCCGAAGTAATCCTTGTTGAACCCGAAATGCTCCGCTGCGTCCTGCGTGGATATGACAACGCCTTCGTTTTCCGCTATATAATTCTGTATCTTTTGCAGGAATACAGTGTCTTCGGTCGTTTCCGCAAGCCCCGCGAAATAATTCTCAACAGCCTCGGCGTAATCGCCCGTAGCCTCTGTCGATTTTATGTGCTCGACTGCCCGCCGAAGTGCATCGCGGACCTGCTGCTCGCTTACCGGTTCGGTCAGATAATCGACTGCACCGTTCAGAAAGCATTCGCGGATCATCTTCGGATCACCGGCGCCGATAATGACACACACCGGAGCGTTCCTGACCCCGGAGAGTTCCGACATAAACGCTGCAGGATCCATATCCGGCGCTTTCTCACGGAATACGACAAGATCGACCTTGCTGCTTCTTATATACCGCAAAGCTATCCTCTGCGACATAGCGTGTCCGTTTATGTCAAATCCGCATTCCCGCCAGACGGAACTGCGCCTGTACTTTTCGGGAGCATCCGGGTCGCCGTCCGCGAAAAGCAGTTTATAATGATATTTTCCGATAACGCTCACTCCTTTAGTTCCTTGATAATTTCCTTACAGACAGCGTCAATGCTCATCTGCTTATTCATTGCTCGGTGAAGTATATATGCGTGCGCGTCGTCCTCCGACATACCCTTTGACTGCATCAGAAGCAGCTTTGCACGCGACATAAGCTTTATCTCACTGTTTTTCCGTTCAAGCGCCTTTATGCGCTCCTTCATATCCGCGTTGTTATCCGAGAAAGACGAAAGAAGTCCGGCAGCAAGACGGTAATTGGAACGTGACACCGGTTTTTTCAGGATATACGCGTTCGCGGCAATAAGCCTGTCAAGCTGCGCGTCCGTAATATCCGGCTTTACAAGCACCCCGAGCGGCGTATCAAAGCGCTCGTGAAGTTCCTCAATAAGCGAAACTCCGTTTTCGTCCGCAAGCGGGAGAGAGATAAGCGCCGCGGAATAAGCATTCAGATTGAGAAAGCGT
>JAFZOA010000344.1 GCA_017550775.1 Ruminiclostridium sp.
AAATGAAGGAATTTATCAGAAAAATGGCTGCGGTAACGACGGCCGCGGCGGTAACGCTGACTGCGATGACAATGTCGGTATCTGCCGAAATCGAAGACGATCTGTCGGACGGCACCGAATTCTACGCCCAGCTCGTAGAGGAAGAAACGCCGGTTCCCGAATCCGCAGACATACCTATGTTCACCCTGCCGACCGATATGCGCGCGGCAGTCATAACTCCCGCCGTGGATTTCTTCGGAGAGGACGACCCGGATCCGAGCCTGCTCGCAAACGAGCTCGACAACATCTACTCGAAGTTCGCGGAAATGGGGCTCAACACCGTTATAATAAACACGATGAACGGGAATACACCGTATTATTCGCTCGACGCGAACGCGCCGGAGACAGACCCGGTTACTGCGGCGATATCCTCGGCGTATGAGAGCGGCATATCGCCCTACGTCGTTTTCGATATAGGTCACGCTCTGTCCGACACGCGCTCGGGCTCGACGGCGATAGACACCCTCGTTTCAAAGGCTCATCGCTTCGCGCTCAGATATCAGTGCGCCGGGATAATCCTCGACGATTACTATGTACGCAGGAACGCTTCGAGCTTCGGCGAGTATATGGAGAACGGCTCGGGCATAGGCTACAACAACTGGCTCTACGATTCCGCAGAGCAGTATTTCAGCACTGCCGCGGACATCATAAGGAACACCGACAATTCCATTGCCGTCGGCTTCGTCATCAACGATATGTGGGCGAACTCGTCGGTAAACGAAGAGGGAAGCGAAACGAGCGACTCGGTTCAGGCTTTCTACGACGGTCACGCCGATACGAAGAGCTTCATCGAGAAAGGCTACGTCGATTTTGCGGTGCTTCGCACATACGGCTCGCTCACATCGGCGTCTCTTCCGTATGAAAAGGTCACTGGCTGGTGGGGAGCTCTCACCGACGCGGCGGATATCCCGCTCTACATACTGCACCACAACGAGTTCGTCGGAACGGACGCGGCTGGTTGGGGCTCGGCAGACCAGCTCCTTAAACAGCTCTCCGTTGCCAAAGAGCTCAAAAGCTATTCGGGAAGCGCATTCAACTCGCTTGAGAGCCTTGAGAAAGACCCGCTCGGCTCGACCACCGCGCTTGTGTCCTACTACAACGAGCAGATCGACGAAAGTTCGCTTTTCGAGGGGCTCAGAATGACTTCGCCGTCGAGCCTCACGTTCACGACTACCGAAGCTTCGGTCGCTTTCATGGGCACGTTCGACAGCAACTTCCCCGTTTATTTCAACGGCGAGGAGATACGCCTCAACGACGTCGGGAACTTCTATTTCGAGAAGCCGCTTTCCGACGGTATGAACAAGTTCACGATAAGCCACAAGGACAAATCATATACATACAGCATCACGCGCAAGATAACGGTACTCAAATCAATAGGCGCTACGATCTCCGACGGCAAGAACCTCACGGTTGACGGCGGAACGAAGATAACGCTCACCGCGCGCGCGTACAAGGGAGCCAACGTTTACGGCACGGTGAACGGCTCGACCGTACAGATGACCGCTTCCGAGAGCACAGACGAAGATGAGGTGAACTCGTCATACGTCCGCTATA
>JAFZOA010000345.1 GCA_017550775.1 Ruminiclostridium sp.
AGTTTATCATCGGCGGCTTTGCGGGCTTGACTTCATTCGATACCTTGAGTATCTTCGGCATATCGCTGTCGGCGAAGGTAAATCCTATCGATGTGCTTTCTGCCGAAACGGGAGCCTTGGATATCATATCAATAACGACGTTCTCTCTTGCCGCAGCCGAGAAAACGCTGCAGATAAAGCTGCTCTCGCTGTCATAGGGGATATTCGCGAAAGTGATTATGGAAACTTCTTCGGTTACTGTGATCGTTGTCATAATGTACCCGTCCTTTCGTTTAAGCGTCCGCAAGCAGGTCGGACATATCGTAAAGTCCCTTTTCCTTCTTCGACAGGAATATCGCAGCGTTTATCGAGCCGTTCGCAAAGACTTCCTTGCTTGCCGCCGAATGCGACAGCGTTATGACCTCGTCATGTCCTGCGAAGATGATATCATGCTCGCCGACTATCGTACCGCCGCGTATCGAATGCATACCTATCTCGGTAGCTTCACGGGGCTTTCTGACGCTGTGGCGGTCGTAAACGTAGTGATACTTGTTATCAAGCTCATTGTTGAGCGCCTCGGCTATCATTATCGCGGTGCCGGAGGGAGCGTCCTTCTTGAGATTGTGGTGCTTTTCGACGATCTCTATGTCGAACTGGCCGCCGAGAACCGACGCAGCGCGCTTTCCGAGTTCCACAAGCAGGTTTATTCCGAGCGACATATTGAACGTGAAGAAAACGGGTATCTGTTCACCGGTCTTTTTGATCTTCGCGACCTGTTCGTCGGTGTAGCCGGTAGTTGCGACAACGACCGGAACACCGTTCATTGTGCAGTACGAAAGCAGATCGTCGAGCGCACTCGGGTGAGAGAAGTCGATTATCACGTCCGGCTTTTCGGGAAGCTCGAACGGCGACTTCACTACCGGAAATCCCGCTGTCTGTTCGGTGTTCAGATCTATGCCCGCGATGACTTTACAGTCGTCACGCTGTCCGATAAGACCCGAAATGACTTTTCCCATTTTCCCGTTCGCGCCGGTGATAGCTATTCTGACCTTTGTCCGTTCTCCTGTCTTTAAACTTCATTGGCGGATCATATAACGCCCGCGTTTTTCAGAGCAGCCTTAAGCTTTTCTATCTTCGCTTCTTCCATTCTGAGAAGCGGGAGTCTGCATTCGCCCACGTTCTTGCCCATAAGGTTCATTGCTTCCTTTACGGGGATAGGATTAACATCCATAAACAGAGCATTCTCCATATCAAGGTACTTGAGCTGAAGCTCAAGAGCCTCCTTGTGCTTGCCGGCGAGGTAAAGCTCAACCATATCGTGCTTCTGGCGCGGTATAACGTTGGAAGATACCGAGATAACGCCCTTGGCGCCGAGAGAGAGGAAGGGGAGAAGCTGGTCGTCGTTGCCTGAGTAGATGTCAAAATTGGTGTGAGCCGCTATTTCTGCAGCGAGAGAGAGATTACCGCTTGCTTCCTTTACCGCAGCTATCTTTTCGTTCTTCGAGAGCTCGATATATGTATCGAGAGCGATCGCTGTACCTGTTCTCGACGGAACGTTGTACAGTATCGTCGGGATATTTACCGAATCCGCTATCGTGTTGAAATGAGCGACGAGACCGCGCTGTGATGTCTTGTTGTAGTAAGGTGTTACCTGAAGTGTAGCGTCCGCGCCGACCTTCTCGGCTTCCTTTGTGAGCTCGACAGCATAGCCTGTGTCGTTGCTTCCGGTACCTGCGATGACAGGAACGCGCTTTGCTACTTTCTCGACGCAGAAGCGTATCATCTCGATATGCTCTTCGTCTGTCATTGTGGAAGCTTCGCCGGTAGTACCGACTACGACTATCGCGTCGGTCTTGTTTGTGATCTGTTCTTCGATAAGCTCGGCGAATTTCTCATAATTTATACTTCCGTCGGGGAACATAGGTGTTAC
>JAFZOA010000029.1 GCA_017550775.1 Ruminiclostridium sp.
AAAGACATTGCAGACGGGGTATGACCGCACCGGCGACGCGGCGATCAAGGCAAAGCTTGACGAGCTTCTTGCACTCGCGGGAGCGGCGGAAGCGGTGACGACTGCGGCGAAGACAACGACTGCGGCGGAAACGACGACCACTACTACACCGGAAGAAACGACGACCACGGAAGAAACGACTGTCGAAGAAGAACCGGAAGAAGAAAAATGGTGGGATAGTTACGATTTTGTGGACTTCGACGATCTGAGCAGCTACGCGGGTACGGAAGAAAACATAGTTGTTCGTTTGACAAAGGCTCAGATCACACCGGGAAATATCGAGCTGCTGCGTTCTATGGACGTTTTTGGTGTGAGCACACAAGACAACGACCTTACCAATGAAGATGCTGTTCTGATGTGCAGCCTGACCGGGATCAGATATCTCGATCTGCCAATCAGCAGTTATATATCTGATTATTCTACCGCTTTTGAACTTACGGAGCTTAAATACCTCACCTTCGGAACCGTTGCGCATTACACCGGCAGCAGTCCGGTGATAGATATATCCGGCATAAAAAACCTGAAAAACCTTAACAAGCTTATGATCTGGAATACTACTTACGGCAACCAAGTAGTAGGGGTCGAAAACATCGGAGAACTCAAAGAGCTAAGAGAAGTATCATTCGGGTTCGGGGCTTTTGGTGTCAATTATGATCCTCACAGTCTCGACTTCTTATTTGAGCTTCCGAAGCTTACAGAAATTGACTTACAGTATTCAAGTCTGAAAGATATAAGCTTTTTGTCGGGATTCACGCAGCTGACGGATCTTACTCTCGACGGAAACCCGATAGAGGATTATTCACCGCTGTACTCGCTGAAAAAATTGAAATATCTGCGTCTGCTGGATTATAATGGAAACGGCCGACCGATAACCGAGGATGAGCTTGAACAATTAAAACAGAACCTTCCCGATTGTTCGATAACGACATAGATATAAAGGAGAGCTATGAACATAAACGGAAAATACGCGCGTAATTACTTCCCCCCCCCGAAGCGCGATTACAAATGGACGCAGCGTGAGTACGTCGATAAAGCGCCGATATGGTGCAGCGTCGATCTCCGTGACGGGAATCAGGCGCTCGTGGTGCCAATGAGCCTTGACGAGAAGCTGGAATTTTTCGCCATGCTCGTGAAGCTCGGCTTCAAGGAGATCGAGATAGGCTTCCCGGCGGCGAGTGAGACGGAGTATGTGTTCTGCCGGCGGCTCATCGAGGACGGGCTGATACCCGACGACGTGAAGATACAGGTGCTCACCCAGTCCCGCGAGCATATCATTCGCAAGACCTTCGAGGCGCTTTCCGGCGCGAAGAATGCGATAGTCCACCTCTACAACTCCACCTCCGAGGCACAGCGGGAGCAGGTCTTCCGCAAGTCTAAGGAGGAGATAACGGAAATGGCGGTGTCCGGGGCGAAGCTCGTTAAGGAGTACGCACAGAGGTCTAAGGGCAATTTCAGCTTTGAGTATTCCCCGGAGAGCTTCACGGCTACCGAGCCGGATTTCGCTCTTGAGATCTGCAACGCCGTCCTGAAGGTCTGGGAGCCGACCCCCGAAAACAAGGTGATAATCAACCTCCCGGTGACGGTAGAGCTCTCCATGCCGCATATCTACGCCGATCAGGTGGAGTATATGTGCGACGGGCTGTACAGGCGGGAGAACATTGTCGTGTCACTTCACCCTCACAACGACCGAGGCTGCGCGGTAGCGGACACCGAGTTCGGGCTTATAGCCGGGGCGGACAGGGTGGAGGGAACGCTCTTCGGAAACGGCGAGCGCACCGGAAATGTGGATATAGTTACCCTCGCACTCAATATGTACAGCCACGGCGTTGACCCGGGGCTCGACTTCTCGGATCTCCCCTCTATCGTGAAGACCTACGAAAAGGTGACCTGTATGCACGTCTACGAGCGCCAGCCGTACAGCGGAGAGCTTGTTTTCGCAGCGTTCAGCGGCTCGCACCAGGACGCGATAGCAAAGGCGATGAAGTACCGCGAGAACGGGGCGCAGAGGTGGAATGTGCCGTACCTGCCTATCGACCCGAAGGACATCGGGCGCGAGTACGACGGCGACATTATCCGCATCAACAGCCAGAGCGGCAAGGGCGGCATCGGCTTCCTGCTTGAAAAGAAGTACGGCATCTCGCTCCCGCCGAAGCTTCGCGAGGTGGTGGGATACGCGGTCAAGGACGTCTCGGACAAGCAGCACCGCGAGCTGTCTCCGGCAGACGTTTACAGCATATTCACCGGTACGTTCGTGAACGTGTTTACGCCGCTTAGAGTGCTTGAAGTGCATTACGCACAGGTGCAGGGTTCTATCACCGCGAAGGTCACTACGCTCATGCGCGGGAGCAGGACTGAAACGGAAGGACACGGCAACGGTCGTCTCGACGCGGTTTCGGACGCACTCATGAAGCTGCTTGATGTTGAGTTCACGATCATGGACTACTCGGAACAGGCGCTAGAACAGGGCTCGAAATCCAACGCTATGTCGTATCTCGAAATAGGGATCAACGGCGGCGTGTCCTGGGGTGTCGGGGTACACTCCGATATCATCATGTCGTCCGTTTACGCGCTCGTCTGCGCATATAACAGGCATTGCAATAAAGAAGCTCCCTCGCCGTGAGGGAGCCTCTTTTGTTTTATAAGAGTCTGTATAGCGAGCCGCCGTTACTTGGTAAGAGCGGTCTTGTAGTCATCGTACTCCTTGACTACCTCCGCTTCGGGAGCCTTGGTCGCAAGCGAAACGATAACGTCGGCAAGAAGCGCTACCACGAACGCGGGGAGCAGCTCGTAGATGTTGAACGCGCCGCCGAGTGTGCGTATCGCGAACTTCCATACGAAGATCATTATTCCGCCTGCCGCCATACCCGCGACAGCACCCCACTTGTTGGAGCGCTTCCAGAACAGAGCAAGCAGCATTACGGGACCGAATGTCGCGCCGAAGCCCGCCCATGCGAAGGATACGATACCGAAGATCGAGCTGTCCTTGTCCCACGCGATGATGACCGCAACTATCGCTATTATAGCAAGCACAAGTCTTGCGGTGAGCATGGAAGCCTTCTCGGAGAGCTTAAGCTTGAACACGCCCTTGAGTATGTTCTCGGACGCGCTCGATGAAGCGGCGAGGAGCTGTGAGTCCGCGGTGGACATGGTGCAGGCGAGTATGCCGGCGAAGATAAGTCCCGCAAATACCGACATGAAAGCACCGTTGTCGTTCATAAGGAATGCCATTTTGATGATCGCGGTCTCGGACTCGGCGCTTGTTGTGAGGGCGGGGATGCTGCCCTGTGCGGTGAGGGAGTTCGCGATGATACCGATGAATACGGCAACTCCCATGGAGATAACTACCCATACTGTAGCTATGCGGCGGGATGTTCTTATCTTCTTGTGGTCGCTTATCGCCATGAAGCGAAGCAGGATATGCGGCATACCGAAGTAGCCGAGACCCCAAGCGAGGGTGGAAATGATGTCTAAGAAGCCGAAGGGCGAGGCGGTATTGTCCCCGTTGTGGTTCTCAAACAGGGTAAGATAGCCGTTTAACCCCTTGGCGTTCTCGATAACGTTGTCTATACCGCCGGCGCTTCCGATGCCGAAGATGACCACTACCACCAGCGCGAGCGTCATAACGATGCTCTGGATAAGGTCGGTGGTGCTTGCCGCGAGGAAGCCGCCTATGCTCATGTAGAGAATGATGATGAACGCGCTTATTATCATCGCGAGGTGATAGTCCCAGCCGAAAAGCTGCTCAAAAAGCTTTCCGCACGCCGAGAAGCCGGACGCGGTGTACGGAATGAAGAACACAAGGATTATCAGCGCCGAGATACCGAGGATAATGTTCTTGTTCTCGCCGTAGCGCTTCGAGAAGAAGTCCGGGAGCGTGATAGCGTTGATACTGTGGGAGTACACACGAAGACGCTTCGCCACCAGCAGCCAGTTCAGATAAGTTCCAACCGCAAGTCCGATAGCCGTCCAGCCTACCTCCGCGCAGCCGCATAGGTACGCAAGCCCCGGGAGACCCATGAGCAGGTAGCTGCTCATATCGGAGGCTTCCGCGCTCATAGCGGTGACTATGGGGCCGAGCTTTCTTCCGCCGAGGTAGAAGTCCCCGACGTCGTTGTTCTGTTTTGAGAAGATCACGCCGATAACTACCATAAGCAGCAGATATACGACGATCGTTACAATTATAACGGTCATAATGATCGTTCCTCCTTGTTGGTTTATAATTACCCGCGTGCCTGCGGGAAATGTACTGATATCAGAGCTTGTACAAGCCCGCCGAGCAGGGCTTTGCGGTCACGGTATCTCCGTTTTGCGCCGCCGTTTCGCCGAGAGTGTATATCGCCTCTCCGAGCGGCTTTCCGAGGTCAAACGATACCTCGTTATCTGTCGGGTTGAGCACCGCGAGAATGGTCTCGTCCCCCTCCGAGCGGGTATATACGAGCGGACAGCCCGGCTTTCCGTCGCACAGGAACTCCATATCGCCGCGGCTCCTAAGCGCCGGGTGTGACATTCTCAGGCCGATGAGCCGCTTTACCTCGTGGTACAGCGAGGTTTCGTCCGCGAGCTGCGCCTTTACCGTCGGGCGGTCGGGAGAGGGGTCTGTCGGGATATACAGCTTATCCGGCGGAGCGGCGCTGAACCCGGCGTTCACGGTGTCGTCCCACTGCATGGGGGAGCGGGAACCGGTGCGCTCGTAGCCGCCCTCAACGGACGGGATATCCTCAACGTACCTCATACCGATCTCGTCGCCGTAGTATATGAACGGTGCGCCCGGCATGGTCAGCAGGAACGCAAACGCGATCCTGAGCCGCTCGCCGTGTATGAACTTTGCAAGCCTTATCATGTCGTGATTGCCGGAGGGTATGCAGATAAGCCCTTCCGAGCCGGCTTTTTTGCGGCTTTCGAGGTATTTCTTCACGAACTCCGACGCGTCGCCGTTTCCGCCGAAGAACGGCTTGTCGCAGCGGAACAGGTCGTTGTAGTGCGACGGTCCGAAGTGCAGCAGGAAGTCCATGTGGAATCCGCCGAGCAGCGACTTGTCCGGCTCTCCCCACTCCGACACCATTGCCGCTTCCGGGAACTCGCGGTCAAGGAACTCCCGCACGTTCTGCCAGAGCGCTATCGTTCCCTTGCCGTCCTCGTCGTGCTTGACGAGCGAGTGCGCCATATCAACGCGGAATCCGTCACAGCCCATTCCGAGCCAGAACCGCATGATGTTCTTCATTTCTTCGAGCGTGGCTTTAGCGCCCTCGGAATCGACGGACTGCTGCCACGGTTTGTTCGGGTCGGGCTTGTAGTACCCGTAGTTAAGGGCAGGCTGGTGGGAGAAGAAGTTTACTCCGCACGCGCCGACGCGCTCCGCTATACCGATGAGCGCGTTCATGCCCTCGGGAGCCTCCCATGTGTTGTCCGTCCAGATATAACGGTCGGTGTAGGGGTTTTTCTCCGCCTTGCAGGACTCTCTGAACCACTTGTGCTCCCATGAGGTATGCCCGGGAACGAGATCGAGCAGGATATGCATACCGCGCTTGTGGACTTCCTCAAACAGGTGTTTAAGGTCGTCGTTCGTTCCGTAGCGCGGCGCGGCGAGGTAGTAATCCCGCACATCGTAGCCTGCGTCGAGGAACGGAGAATCATAGCACGGATTCATCCATATCGCCGTGCAGCCGAGCTCCTTTATGTAGTCGAGCTTTTCCGTGATACCCGCGAAGTTGCCGATACCGTCGGAATCGGTATCTTTGAAGGACTGGGGGTATATCTCGTAGAAAACCGCGTTGTCAAGCCATTTTACTCTGTTCATAGGCATGAGTTCCTTTCCGGCAGATAATGCGCCGTGTCACGGGCGGCACACACATATAATATTGTAACCCATGGGCGGCGGCAAAATCAATTAACATTTGCAACAAATTTTCCAAACCGATTTTGGCGCTAATGGACAAAATTTTTCTTAGTTAACATTTTACAGGTCACATTTTATAGTTTACAGTTTACAGTTTACAGTGTACAGTTGTGGTGTCCGCTTCGCGGACATATCTGAATTGTGACAGAATTGGGGAGCTTATTCTTTTTTCAGGTACTTACTTGTTTCGTCACGATTTAAGGAAACGATGATTAATGATTGTGCGTTGATTGCGTTGTAGATTTAGTTGGCAGATTGTACAAATTCTCCACGGGCTTGCTGGCGCAAGTCAAGGGGGATTTGTGCAAGATGACGGCTAAAGATGCAATGCAAGCGACGTGCAAGATTAAATCAGCGGTTCCTTAAATAAGTCGCCGCAGGCGACACCAAAACTGTACACTGTAAACTGTAAACTGTAAACTAAAAAACCGCTCCCCGATGGTTGTCGGGAAGCGGTCATAGTCATCTTATCTCGATGTTGAGCTTGTTTTTGAGGTTCGTGAGTATCTTCTCGACGAAGCCGTTGATATCCTCCTGCGAGAGCGCCTTTTCGCCGGGCTTGAAATCAAGCTTGAACGCCATGCTCTTGCGTCCCTCGCCGACCTGACCGCCGCGATAGATGTCGAACAGCTCGACATTGCCTACGCAGCCGCAGCTCTCCGTTATCGCGGAGACTATCTCGCCGCACTCCGTAGCCTCGTCCGCAACGAGCGCAAGGTCGCGGGTAACGGTGGGGAACTCGGAGATCGGGGTATAGCGCACCGACTTCGGGAACTGCTCGGAAAGCGCCTTGTAGTCGATCTCGCCCAGCAGGATATTGAAGCTTTCACGGCTGTCCTTTACAAGGTCGAGGTTCTTGAGCACCTCGTTGGCGAGCTTTCCGAAGGAGCCGACCTTCTTGCCGCCGCAGATTATATCCGCAGAAACGCCGGGGTGCAGGTACGGTGCGTTTGCGCGCACATAACCGAATTTCAGACCGTAAGCGTCCGCTATACCCTCAACTATGCCTTTCAGGGTGAAGAAGTCCTCGTTCTCACCGAACACCGCGAAGCAAAGGTGCGGTATCTCGTCCGGGAGCCCGGTCACGGGTATCTGCTTCGGCACATAGATGTTGGACAACTCGAAAATGCGTCCTTCCATGTTTCCGCGCTTGATGTTGTTCACCACAACGTTGAGAAGCGACGGAACAAGGATAGTGCGCATGATAGTAAGGTTCGCGCTGATCGGGTTTATCAGGCGGATAACCTTGCGCTCGGGAGCGTCCTGTGCGAGACGAAGCATATCCAGCTCCGCGTCGGAGTAGAAGCCGAGCGTTGAGACCTCATTGCAGCCGAGAGAGCACATAACATTCTTGAGCTTGCCGCGAAGGTTCTGTTCGGCGGTAAGACCGCCGCTCGTCACCGCCGCGTCCTTCAGGAAGGTCGGGGTGATGTGCTCATAGCCGTACTCGCGGATAACCTCCTCGGCGATGTCCGGCGCACCGATCTCAATGTCCTCGCGCCAGCGGGGAGCGGTGATGTGCAGCACATTGCCGTCCTGTGCTACCTCGAAGCACAGCGCTTTCAGTATACGGACGATCTCCGCCTCGGGAACTTCTATGCCGAGTATGCCGTTTATGTCACTTATCTTAACGTCGAATTTTCTGCCCTCGCGGGAAGCGCCTGCGCTCACGTCGCAGCCCTCCGGCGCTATCTTTCCGCAGCCGAGCTCCTGTATCAGGTGAAGCGCTCTTGACATTGCAAGCTCGGTGGTGTATTCGGAAATGCCCTTCTCGTAGAAGCTTGACGCGTCGGTGTTCTGACCGAGACTGCGCGCGGTCTTGCGGATATTGTCGCGCATGAACTTCGCCGACTCAAAGAGCAGGTTCTTTGTGTTCTCGTTGATACCGCTGTTGAGGCCGCCCATTACGCCCGCGAGTGCTACCGGCTTTGCTCCGTCGCAGATCACGAGGTTGCTGTCGGTGAGGGTGAACTCCTTGGTATCGAGAGTGGTGATCTTCTCGCCGTTTGCCGCGCGGCGAACCACGATGCGCTTTTCTTCCAGCAGATCGAGGTCGAAGGCGTGCATGGGCTGACCGAGTTCAAGCATGATGAAGTTGGTGATATCAACGATATTGCTTATGCCGCGGATCCCGCAGAGCGCGAGGAAACGTCTCATCCACGCGGGGGACTGCGCAAAGGTTATATCGTGGACCGTATGCCCGATGTAGCGCGGGCAGAGGTCGGGCGCGTCAACGGTGATGTTCGCCTTTTCGGTGATGCCGCTGTCTGTGGTGTAGTCCAGCGCGGGCATCTTCACTTCCTTGCCGAGTATCGCGGCTACCTCGCGCGCCATGCCGAGAACGGACTGGCAGTCCGGGCGGTTCGCGGTAACGGAGATGTCGAAGATGTAGTCGTCAAGCCCTACCACCTTGCAGATGTCTGTGCCGGGCTCCGTGTCCTTGGGAAGGTCGAGCAGACCGTAAACCTCCGCGCCGGGGAACAGGTCGTCGTTGAGACCGAGCTCCTCGCCCGAGCAGAGCATTCCGAAGGAATCCACACCCTTGAGGGGCTTGGCCTTGATCTTTACTCCGCCGGGGAGCGTCGAGCCGTCAAGAGCGGCAGGAGCGTGCATACCGACATAAACGTTCGGTGCGCCGCAGGCTATCTGTATATCCTTGCCGTAGGAGCCGCAGTCCACCTTGCAGACGTGCAGGTGAGTTCCCTCTATCGGGGTACATTCGGTGATAACGCCGACCACCACCTTGTCGAACTCCGCGGACAGGTCGATGAGCTCCTCTACCTCGAAGCCGCAGCCGAAGAGCTTCTTTTCAAGCTCCTGGGCGGTGATATCTATATCAACATACTGTTTGAGCCAACTGAACGGTACTTTCATTGTTCGTACCTCCTTAATCCCTGAACTGCCCGAGGAAACGCAGGTCGTTCTCGAAGAGCAGTCCGATGTTATTGATGCCGTATTTGAGCATAGCTATCCTCTCGATACCGATGCCGAACGCGAGACCGGAATATTCCTCCGGGTCTATGCCGCAGTTGGCAAGTACGTTGCGGTGAACGATGCCGCCGCCGAGGACCTCTATCCAGCCGGTGTGCTTGCAGAGCCCGCAGCCCTTGCCGCCGCACTCAAAGCAGCTCACGTCCACCTCAACGCTCGGCTCCGTGAACGGGAAGTAGCTCGGGCGCAGACGGGTCTTGACCTGTTCGCCGAAGATGTTCTTAACGAACTTGTCGAGCATACCCTGGAGATCGCAGAGGGTTATGTGCTTATCCACCACGAGACCTTCCATCTGGTGGAACATGGGGGAGTGGGTAGCGTCGCTGTCCGAGCGGAACACGCGGCCGGGCACGAGCACCTTTATCGGGGGCTTCTGCGCGTCCATTACGCGGATCTGTCCGGGGCTCGTGTGTGTACGCAGTATAATGTCCTCCGCCACATAGAACGTGTCCTGCATATCGCGCGCAGGGTGGTTCTTTGCAACGTTGAGTCTTGTGAAGTTATGGTCGTCGTCCTCGATCTCGGGACCCTCGTAGATGTCGAATCCCATGCCCGCGAAGACGTTTATCATCTCATTCTTGGTGATCGTTATCGGGTGGAGCGCGCCCCTGGGCTGCTTCTTTGCGGGAAGCGTTATATCTATCGTTTCCTCGCGGTTGCGGCGCTCTGTTTCAAGCGCGTCGAGCTTTGCTTCAAGCTCGCGGTAACGCGCCTCTACACCTTCCTTGAACTCGTTTATGATCTTGCCGACAGCAGGCCGCTCTTCCTTCGAGACCTTTCCGAGATTTTTCATGAGGTCGGATATCTTGCCCTTCTTGCTCATGTAGGTCTGCCAGAACTCGGAGAGCTCGTCCTTGCTTCGGATCTTTTCAAGTGCTGTGCTGATCTGTTCACGCAGCGCGTTTATTATTTCTTCCATAGTTACACCCCGTTTTTAAACAAATATACTATATTTTATCACAACTCCCCGCTTTTGTCAATATTTTTATTCCGCAGTGATCGAACGCCGATGCGGCAGCGTATTTCTCTCAATGCGGACCGACGGTCTGCCGGTCGTCATGTATGTATTTATCACGGCGTAATAAATATGAATATTACGATGAAATGGGGTTATAATACTGTCGCATTGAAAAATGCTCATATTGACAAACCGAAAGGAAATGATATATCATGAAGCGTAAATTTGCACTTCTCTGCGCGCTCGCTGCTGCGGTGGCATCTCTTGCGGGCTGCGCCGGTACCGGAAACAATGCCGGAACGTCCGGAACTACCACTACCACCACCCGCGCTGTCGTAACGTCCGAGTCGACCACCACGACTGAAATCGTCACTACCACCGTGATGCCAGACTTTGACAAGGACGGGGAGAGAGACGGTGAGTATGAGGCGGGAAGCGACGGGATAGTGTCAGATGACGGCACCGACGAGCTCCCGCCCGAGACCGACAGCAACGGGATATTACCGGACAGGATAGACAAGGAAACTGACGAGGCGGCATTTGCCTCGTCCTACATTGCGCACACCGCGCTCGGAAACACAAAGATCGGCTGGGGGCTCGGTAAGGAGCGTGACGAAAAGAACCGTCCTATCGACGCGGTAAAGGCTGAGGAAAAGTACGCGGCTCTCGGAGGAAAGTTTATCGCTCCGGAAGGCACGATCTGTCTGACCTTCGACGAAGGCTATGAGAACGGCTATACCGCCGCGATACTCGATACGCTCGCGGAAAAGAACGTCAAGGCGGTGTTCTTCGTGACATACGACTACTGCAAGTCCGCGCCCGAGCTTGTGCGCCGCATGATCGACGAAGGGCATACAGTAGGCAATCACACATGGTCTCACCCGTCGCTCCCCGACTGCACGCAGAAAGAGGTGTGGGCTGAGGTGACGAAGCTGCACGACTATGTTCGGGACGAGTTCGGGTATGAGATGACGCTGTTCCGCTTCCCGAAGGGCGAGTTCTCGGAGAGTACCCTTGAAGATGTGCATAACTTAGGCTACACGAGCCTGTTCTGGTCTTTCGCGTATGAGGACTGGGATGTGAACAGGCACACCGACCCCGCGGAAGCCCTCGCAAAGATCGAGGACTCCACACACAGCGGGATATACCTGCTGCACGCGGTCTCACAGACCAACGCGGAGATACTCGGAACTCTGCTCGATTACTGGAAGGAACAGGGGTACAGCGTGACGTCCGAAGTGTAGGTGCGGACGTGATAAACACTTGCGGAAAAAGAAAAAGCCTTGTACACAGAAAGCGTGTGTGCAAGGCTTTGTTGCATTATCTGCTTTTGACCAGAACTCCGGACAGCGAGGCAGAAAAAACGTATATTAATGAGGCAGCAGACGGCAAAACGGACAACGTCCGTACGATCGCATTATAAAAAGGTACATTCTCCGGACATCGAGGCAGAAAAATACCGTCTATTACTGAAGTAACAGACGGCAAAACGGGCTTTGCCCGTGGCGGAGAAGGAGGGACGGCGCTTGCGCGCCTATTCGTCGTTCGAATCCCTCTCTTCTCCGCAAGCAACAAAAAAACCTTGCACACAGAAAGCGTGTGTGCAAGGTTCTTTTGTTGGCGGAGAAGGAGGGATTCGAACCCCCAACACCTCGCCAATCCGTCTCGGTAAACATAAAACAGTCGTAAAATACCATGTGATAAGCTATTGCGCTGTTTATATATTATATAACAGTACGATAATTTTGTCAATAATATTATTCTTTTGTTGTATAGAATTCACAAATATAGTTTCGCTTATTATTGATGATTTGTGAATTTTCAAGAGATACAATTTATAATTTGTTGCATTTTGTAGCGCTGAATTATAAAATATCTTATATGATATTTTTAAAAAGGAAGTGGTACAAATGGCAAAAGCCAAAAAGTTATCATCGGGGAATTGGAGAGTTCTTCAATATGCCGGACTTGACAGTAACGGTAAAAGGATCTATAACAGCTTTACAGCGCCTACAAAGGAGGAAGCTGAAAGGAATGCGCTGGATTTCAAGTACTACGGTCTGACTCACAAGGCTGACGAAGGGTTGGCAATATGTTTGACTTTTGATGAAGCTGTAGATCAGTATATCAACAGTAAATGTAATATACTCTCCCCTTCTACCGTTCGCGGATACAGGATAGCGCAGAGAAACGCCTTTGACATGATAAAAAATGTTCCTGTACCGCAGATCAACGAGTTATTGCTTCAAAAGTGGGCTAATAACAATGCATTGCATTATAAATCCAAATCAATTCGTAATCAATTCGGATTGATAACTGCGGTTCTCAGGCAGAACAAACATTTTCTTGATTTTAAGAGTATCCTTCTTAAGCCGAAAGAAAAGCCGGAATACAATATACCCGATGAGCAGGATATGGCGGCTATTTTTAAGGTGATTGAAGGTAAAAAGATTGAGATCCCGGTCTTACTGGCGCTTATGCTCGGATTGAGACAGTCTGAAATAGCCGCTTTGTGTTGGGCTGATTACCGCGAGAATGACATACATATACACGCAGCGCACGTTCCGGGCGAAAACCACAAGTTGGTCAGGAAGGAACGTGCTAAATCATTTGCGGGGAATCGAGTTATACCCGATATTCCGCAGTATCTTAAAGACAAGCTTGATGCCGCTGAAAGAAACGATAAATACATCAGTCCGTATCGTTACCCGTCATCGGTTTTAAGAGCATTTAAACGCGAGCTTGAAAAAGAGGGACTTCCCCTTTATAAAATGCACGAACTTCGACACGCGAACGCTTCGGTAATGCTTTTGAAAGGCATTCCCGACAAATATGCTATGGAAAGGCTTGGTCAAAGCACAACATATATGTTAAAGAATGTGTATCAGCATACATTTAAAAGTGAACAGACAAAAATTGCAAAACAAGTAAATGATTCGTTTTCAGAAATATTGAAGAAAAAATAAAAGATTATATTAAGGTCGGTGATTATTGCACTCTCGCAATTTAGGTTAATAGCTCGTTAGAGCTTTAACAATATACAGACAATGCACGACGGGGTAGCTCCCCGGAGGACGGTAGATGCCTTCGCCGTCCTTTTTTCGTGCATTTTTTAATGAAGGCAGAATAATTTATAGCACGAAATGTGCGGAAAGAAGGCATAATATGAAAATGATTGCTTTATTCAACAACAAAGGCGGTGTCGGCAAGACCACTTCGGTCATCAATCTTGCTTACTCACTGGCTAAACTCGGAGAGGTGCTTGTCATCGACTGCGACGGTCAGGGCAACAGCAGCCGGTTCTTTGCCGACAATCAGCCGAAAAACAACATCGTGAACGCACTTACAGCAGCTCCTGTTTCTGTTACGAGCGCTGTAACTCATACCCGATACGATAAGATAGACATTGTTGTGTCGGATCAGAAAATGAATGACGCTGTTTCGGATTTTGAGAAGTTACCGCGCAATACGCAGATCGGTAATTGTGAGAAGCTTCGTGAGGAATGGTATTATTCTTGGTATGCAGGAAAGAAGTACGATTACATTCTTGTAGATCTTCCCCCTGCCCTCAATTCTATTACCAAAACGATACTCTCTGTGTGTGATGTGGTGTTCGTTCCAATAGAGCTAAGTGCATTTGCTATTCAAGGGGTACCGAATGTTACATCGGTAATTTCCGAGTGCGGCTGTCGCTTCGGCGGGTGCTTTGCATCGAAGTTTGACCGTGAATGCCCTGCTGACTTTGAAATGTTGGATATGATAAGAAAACAGCTCGGCAGCAAAATGCTCCGAACGGTAATACCTCAGAGCCGAGTTATCAAAAACAGTCTTAGTTATCGGTTGACTGCCAAAGAGTATATGGAATGGACAGCCGCAGCGGATTGTTACGATCAGCTTGCTGACGAGATAGTGCAGATTTGCAGTGAATTCAAAGATATTGAAAGAAAACAGGCATAAGGAGGAAATTTACAATGGCAGAATGGATTATAATACTTATCATATCGGGTGTGCTTGGTATCGCCGGAATAATATGCTTTATATGCGCAAGAAAATATCTCGGAGTTCCGATGACAAGCAATTTAGCAATATTATTTTTCGGAATGGGTTGCGGTTGCTTGTTATTGTCATGGAATAGTCATGAACGAGATGAAAGAAGAGTAGAAGGCGCAATTACAGTTGAAATAAACGGTGTTGAATATCAAATGGTACCGAATCCTGATACTGTTCCGGAAACTCTCGAATATAATGGACAGACATATTATATTCAAACTGAGCCTGTACAGACGACCGAACCCGCTGTAACGGTGGTTGACGAGAACACGATCATAGTCAACGGCAACACTTATTTGATTTCAGATTAACATTTGTAGAAGAAAGCCCCGGAACATGGGGCTTTTTCTTTTTCGGGAGGACAAAATGAATTTATATCAATCTTTAATTATAATCTGTCTTATGGCAGTTGCCGGGGTACTGTTAATAGCTATGGGCATGATCTTGGATTATGCGGAAAAGGTTATTAAAAAGCACATAAAGCGGTTTATGCGTTATGTAGCAAGTAATAAATGTGCTACATATAGCACAATATCAAAACAGAAAGGATAGTAAGCAATAGAACAATGACAGCGGCACAAATGCAACGTAAACGCTTCGTTGAAAGCTCGGATTTTATTGAGAGTTTACAAAAAGTTTACTGGGACAGCGGACGGATCGTCAACCTTTGGTATAATATAAGGGACGGTAAAGAGTATGCTGTTATTGAAATATATCACGGCAGCCGACAGTCTCAATACATAAAGGTTGATATAACCTATCTCTGTATATCTTCAATCAGAGAGGAGATATATCTTGAACTGGATTATAGGTATCTAAAAATATCAATGTCCCAACTTATGGAGGAACTATATGAGCAAAATCAAATTATGTAACTGTATAAACTGCGGCGGCGATATGCAAATTGGAGCCGATTTCAGAGCAGCATTTGATGTGTGCTGTGTAAAATGTGGTTTGGTCTTTGGCTGTGACCTTGAACCGTCGGTAATGGATTTAGATGCAATGGTAAAAGAATTTCCGCACTTCAAAATAAAATACAAGGAAAACAGCATAGGCTACTTTGCAAGATATGATACCGAGGAACAGGCAGCCGAAGCGTGGAATGAGTTTTGCGGGAATGTAACCTATAAGCAGAACGGAAAATGTATAAATTGCAGTGGCGATATGCAGACAATGGCTGATTTCAGAGGTGCATATGCCGTGTACTGTGAGAAATGCGGCTTAATCTATGGTTGTGAACTTGAACTGACAGAAATGGATATCGAAGCATTGAACAGCGCATGGTATGGCGATGACTATAAAGAAAAACACAAGGATAATTGCATTGGTTTCGTTGCAAGATATGTTACCGAAGAACAGGCAATTGAAGCATGGAATGAGTTCTGCCGAAAGATGGGAGGTTAATAAAATGACAATACACAGATGCGCAATATGTAACAAGATTTATTATTACTACAACGAGATTTGTGAAAATCCCGACTATGATGCTATATCAGCACGTTTTACAGGATACGGCGGCGAAAAAGGAAAATGGCAGGAAAGCGTAAACGGTATATGTTTGGTTTGCGCCGATCCTTATCAAGAGGAAATAGAGGGCGCAGACATATCCTATTTCTTGGATCTTTGTCCCGACTGCATGAGAACTATCATCAATACAGCTTACAATAACGGTCATAGCATTGACGGACTGCATAGCTATGAGGGATATATGAAAGCGCAGCAGTCCCTTAAAGACGGTACTGTTTATCCGAATATTAAAGAAGAATTTG
Source organism: Ruminiclostridium sp. (assembly GCA_017550775.1). Next base: position 15,704 of record JAFZOA010000029.1, read on the forward strand.
AAGGGAAAATAAAAGAACCGTCACAGGATATGGATAAAACCGTTAAACACATTTTGTTTAAAAGCCTTTATAATGAAGGAAGAAAAACAATTAAAGACGATTTTTCGTCGCCAAAAAATCAGATGATATGTGAGCGCGAAAAACAGATGATATGCGAGCGTTACACGGCTCTTTGGGATGTTGTATTCAAAGCCGGACTGGTACATGAGTTTGAGGAGTGGTCGAAAATATGTCAAAAATGAAGTTATTTTATTCAGCTGCAGAGGTAGCGGAAATACTTGGAGTCTCGCTCGGACAGGCTTATAGGCTTATGCGCAAGTGGAACGAGGACTTGGAGCAGAAACACTACTTGGTCATTGCCGGGAAAATCCCCATAAGCTATTTTAATGAGCAGATTTACGGCGGCTGTTCCGATACCGTAAAGGACAAAGAGGGCTGAAATTCCTTGACAAATAAGAAATGATGTGATATAATATACTTAGTAAACATAGTACGGTTACTAAGTATATTTAAAGGGGCGATATTATGAAGTCTGATATGATCACCTGCTCGTTCGTTATGGATAGAAATGTCTATAACGCGTTCAAGAGCATTGTAAGCAAGCAAGGGCAGAACGTCAAAGGGAACATTGTGAGGTATATGCAGAGTGTTATCCGGTATGATACCCCGAATGCAGATACTATTTTAGCCATTCAGGAGGTAGAAACTCTGAAAAAAGACCCAAACAAGAGAGTTTACAGCTCTTTCAGTGAGGTTTTGGAGGAGTTGTCGGACGATGAGTAACAAACCAAAGTACGGCATCGTTCTTACTTCGATGTTCAAGAAAGATCTGAAATTAGCAAAAAAGAGGGGCTATGACCTGTCACTGTTAAACAGTGTGGTTGATACCCTTGCAATGGGGCAGCCGTTAGCCGAGAAGTACAAAGATCACAGCTTGGCAGGAAACTACAAAGGTTGTCGGGAATGTCATATAACACCGGATTGGCTTCTGATTTATGAGATCTCAGACGGTGAGCTTATTCTTTATCTTACCCGAACAGGAACACACAGCGATTTGTTCTGAGCCGATAGTTATTATGGAGAAGATTGTCAGAATTTCTGCGGAAGAACTAAAAAACACACCTTTGACTGATGAAGAAAAAGAAATGATGAAAAGACTTGAAGAAATTGAGCCGACACCCGATGAAGAACTGCCGGAGCTGACGCTTGAACAGCTCAAAGAATTTAAAAAACTTTCATAACTTCGAGTTGAGAATGAAGACCTGTATATTGCATAACAGGCTAAAATACGATAAAAAGCAGGATTGAAACATATCCTGCTTTTCTTTTTCGGAAATTAAAAATGTGCTATATGTAGCACAATAAACGTTAGAAATGATTGTATTTGAAATATATTTACATTATGATTAAAATATGCTATAATAGGAGCGATGTATATGAATATAAATGATCATCACGAAATGAGTGTTCGCAGAGTTTCTTTGGAAGAAATTGAAGAAATGGTCTGCGACGGCTGTGATGAAAAAGTGATTTTTCACCTTAGAGACAAAGACCATGAGTTCACAATGGGTTTATCAACAGTGATTGAATGCCTTATGTTTGCGGTGGAGCAAGGTGATGTTCCAAAATTGCCGTTAAGTTGGTGCTCAGATGTGGATTATGTTTATGGAACAGGATATTCAGAAGAGACAAAATATTATTATGAAGATAGCAGCAATGAACGAAAGGTCGATTAGAGCTTGAAATATTTTAAGACTGAGGCGAGCAGAGCTTCGAAGCGCCATATAATAACGGCTGAGTCCTTTGAAAGAGTCACCGAACGCAAGTTTCCGTTTGAACAATCAAACAGTAAGGGGAAGTTCTCACAATATGGCATCTGCCCATCTTGTCTCAATCCCATTCAGCTGATCGGAATATCTCATGAAGTTAAAGTGTCATCTCACGGGAAGCATACTGGCAAAACGATTGAGGGATTTCCTGAATGGAAACAAATGAAGTATAAATACTGTCCATATGCAAAGAACGGTGCGTATGTTGCCCCGGATAATGACACCTTACTTCCAACAATAGATAAAGATGTGATCGCTTTATATGATATGTTGCTACATGAATTTGACAGAGTGGTTTATGTAATAGAAAAGGACTTTGATTTTCGAGGAAGTAAAAACTTTTGGAAAAAAGCGTTGCAACGGTATATAGAAAATAAGGTATATTGCTATCCGTGGCTGACAGAATCAAACTTGCCATATATTTTTGCTTTACGCGGTATACATCAAATTAATTGTATTAGGCAGAAGTTTAGAATAGACTCTGATCCATATAAAGCTTTGTCATTACTACCTGATATCATTTGGGAAGAAAGTGAAAAGCCCGATTATTATTACTTAAGTAATAAGCCGGGAAAATATATTAATTTGATATTCCGACTGACTAACCATAAGCAAAAAGCAATTGATGGAAACGCCTTAATAGAATCGCTTGAATACTGTATTGACGATAAAAACACAATGAAAACCATATTCAAAAAGAAAATAGAATTTGATGAAACATTTTTCACTAATTTGATTCAAAATAAATCAAGTACTTACAGAAGGGAAGATTTGCTAAAAATTACGGAACAAATGCCACGTCTTCAGATGACACATTGAGCATACGCAGTAACAATATTGATACCGTCGGAATGAACTCTGACGGTATTTTTAATTTAATACAACAAAAATGTGCTACATATAGCACGATAATAAAGGAGGTAATGATTATGCCGCATAGCAGTTCAGCCGCATACATAGCGACATACAAAAAAATAGCTGAGGACATTATAAACGCAATATTAAAGGGGGAATATATTTGAGGAATATCGGAGTATATTAGAACCACTTGAATACTAATGTATAGGAGGGTATAATCATAATGAAAACTTATATAGGCATATTTTTATCTGATGAATTTTTAGATGAGTGGGCTGATGAATATAATTATTTCGGAATGATGCCTGAAGAGTTTCTTAACAAGGCAGTATTTCAAGTAAATCTCAATGTGATTGAAGCAGAAAACGAAAAAGAGGCGCGTGATAAATATTTTTCGTTCCTTTTCACCGAGGTGATTAATACTCAAAAGAAACTCCCCTTGCTCAAACAGTTAAGTGATTGCGAATACTGGTATGATGAGTCGGAGTATATTGCTGCTTTTGGCGAAACTTACGGAAAAACAATTTGGGAAAATGTGCGGAAGAAAAATTGTGAAATCACAGAAACGAATGCAAGACATTTGTTATCGCTGCTTTCTCCTGATACTATGACGACATTGATATATGCTATGTTTTTTGCGGCAATCACTCTCAGCACATTGGGAGCTTGTTGAGAACCGGAACAGTAAAGAGCAAGCTCTGTCAAACCCGACTTTTATATGATCATATACATACGGACGGCGAGAAATGGTATAACAGCCATACCGGAGAGCAGATTTACTCCGTTTATGATTTCAGAGCCGCAGCGGTTTATCATTTGGCGCAAATGAGATATAATATTTTCTTTTCGGAAATGAAAGAAAAACTTGACAAATAGCTGAAAACCGATTATAATACATATTATAGATGTTCGATTGCTCATCTGTTCGGTGTTCCGCTACCGCCCGTTTAAAAACAACGGGAAAGGCGGCGAGGTTATTTACAGGTGTTTCGCTACCTTCTCTATGAGGAAAAGGCGACGAGGTTTGGCGTTTCGCTGCCATCCGCTTAACCACAACGGGGAATGCGAGGAAAAGCAATATCAGATGTTCTGTTGTTCATCTGAGGAGTACCCGGCACTCACAAAAGAAGATCGGGATGTTATAGGAGTTCCCGACACTCATGAAAAAAGGTCGGGCTTTAATAGGAGTTCTTGGCGCTCATGAAAAAAGTTCAAGAAAAAAAGGACGGTTCGCCGTCCTTTTCTATTTGTGCTATATGTATCACAATTAAACATCAAGCAGCTTTTCCGACACATCGGATATCATTTCTGCAAGGAGCTGTGCAAGAGCCGGAATGAAATACAGTACCAGTGCTACAGCGGCTTCAATGAATACGGAGTAAGTCCAGCCGAATAAAAAGCCGGAGATCAGAGCCATTGTAAGCATTGCGCCTGATATAAGTGTTGCGGCGATCCCCGCAAGAGAGGACAAGAGTTTCAGAACGCCTGTGAATACGGATATAATGATATAAAGAAATCTGCATATAATTCTTTTTACTAACATTGTATTTCCTCCTCAAACCGTTGGGCATATCTTCTTTATTATATTATATCACAATAATTACAAAATGTCAATAGTTTTTCTAACTAATTTATTATTTTTTTGAAAGTATTTTTGAATTTATCAAATTGTGCTATATGTAGCACGTTTTTTCTTTTCGGAAATGAAAGAAAAGCCTTGACAAATGGCTGAAACACGGTTATAATAATAATTGAGAATGACTATAAGTCACTAACGTGGGGCTGACACGAGAAGAAATCCGAAAGTTTTGCCGGACGAATGAGCCGGATGGTTGGCGGGCAACAGAAAAACCCGAAATTCGCGCCGAACGAATGGGTCGGAAGGTTGGCGGACAACAAAAAAATCAGTCACTAAAGGGAATTGCTCGCACTGCGGTGTTGGCGTTCCCTTTTAAATTTTCTTTTTCGGTTTTGAAATTGCTTTATGAAAGGATCGTGGTAATTATGAAGGCAAGCTTTGAGTATTGCAAATTCCTTTTGGCTCAGCTGAAAGAAAAACTGGACGGATATACAATTATTGACATTCCCGAACCGGATTATGAAGAAACGATTGATCTTTTGGAGGAAACGATTGATGAGTTATCAATACTGCACTCGGCAGTAAGTGATTGCAGCATAGTCAAAGATGAAGCTCCCGCCGACAATGACTATTTGTCATTTGCCGACGAGAGGGATGAGCGGCAGATCTTTCACATGGAAAAGAAGAACAGACAACTGAATTTTGATAATCAGATGCTGAAAAAAGAAAACGATGACTTGATAAAGCAATATAACGCTTCTTTGGAAAGTTACAACGAATTTCTGCGCAAAGACAATATCAGATTGAAGAAGGACAACAAGCATTTGGTCGAGGAGAGCCGCAAGCTTCGCAAATATCTTCATGACCTTGAAAGAAAAATGAAAAAGGACGAGTAAAAATTTGTAAATCTTAAAAAACCTATTGACAAACGCAGAAAAGTCGAGTATAATGATAATAGAGAATGACTATAAGTCACTAACGTGGGGCTGACACGATAAAAAATCCGAAAGTAATGCCGTACTTCGTGCGACGGACAGTTGGCAGGCAACAGAAAAACCTGATATCTTGCCGTACTTCGGGTGACGGACAGTTGGCGGACAACAGAAAAATCAGTCGTTAAAGGGAATGGCTTTCGCTGCGGTGTTAGCTATTCCCTTTTAAATATTGGAGGATAAAAATGGACAATATAAACAAGGCAGAAGCTATATCCATTATTTCTAAAGCCGCAAAGATATATAAAAGGGATTTTTGTGACCGAAATCTTTTGATAGTTTTTGGAGCTCCTGCCAACCCGAACTTCATTATTGCAAAAGCTTCTTCAAGCAATTTTTTACATTTAACAGGACTGAAGCTGAACAATAATATCAAAGATAATACGCCGGATAGATTTTTGGCAAAAGTTCTTGCCAAAAAACTTGAAGAAAAAGATTTTGATTTTAAGGATAGAACCACTGAGTACAAGTTATCCGTACTTATACAAACATTGACGCTACCACAGAACGCCAAAATGTTTGGAGATTATAATTGGGGACATATAAATCTAAAAACTGATAAATTAGCAGGAAGCGTGTCTTCTTTTTTAGGATTTATAAAGCAAGGCGACGTTTACTATCCAAACACTGTAATTGCCGGAGACATCAGAGATGACTCAATGGATAAAAAGACGCACAAGGTACTTGCAATAATCAGCAAACACATTAAAGACAAAGAATACAGCAAAGTGGAAGCAATCGGCAAGGGCGTGGATCTTGAAAGACTTCTTGCTAAAATCGCAGATAAAGTAAGCATTCACGAAAGCTTGCTTCGGACAGAATTTGTTATTCCGAATTATACAGAAACAACGTTAAGTCCCTTGCATTCCAACGAAAAATGCAAAGAGTACGCAGAAAAGTTCAGAAGTGAAATGGAAGAGGTAAATGAGGTATTCCTGAAAAATCCCAATATTAAATTTAGATTTTACAGGGAAAAGAAAGCACTTTTTCAGCAGTATTTGCCTGATCACAAGAAAAAGAACATTGACAATGACCTAAATCGTGATCTGATACGTTATATACCATACCTGCAAATTCCCGATG
>JAFZOA010000346.1 GCA_017550775.1 Ruminiclostridium sp.
CTTATCAGTCAGGCTCGACTGCCTTATGTACTCGGAAGTAGTGATATTAAACCGGGCAGCCCACTTTTTTATCAGCTCCCATTCATCAAGTTCATAGATGACCTCTTTACGTTTGATTTCTTTGTATTTTCTCATTTTTTAGCTCTCCCTTCTTTTTTCTGCGGTCTTAGGTGTAACCTAAAATAATTGTGGTCGTGCAGTTCCGGTCACGGAACTGCTGTCGATTTTTGTGGGGGCTCCCACAAAAATTCAGAAAGTAACCGGATACTTTCTATGCTTGCAAGCATTACTTTTTTAAGTCGGTAACCGGATACCGACTTTTTCTGAATATTTGCGGCCTCCCGGCCACCGACTTCATTTCACATTGGAATCACCTCCTCGTCGCTAAAAAATTTATCCCTCCAATAGTCCCTACAAAAATCGCCGAAAATCGGACATGTTTTACGGCATAATTTGAAAATTCTCTGTTATCAACAAAGAAATGGGTGGCAGGCTTGTATATTTTGCAGATATGGGCGACGCATTTCCGGATAGATGTACCGGATCATCGGTCGCGTAGGTCTTGAAAAATTTCCCTCTCATATATCCAGGGGTCGAAACGGCGGTTTTGTTCCGCTTTTTAAACAAATTTGTATAGTTGACTATGTGATGCCGCCGAATTTGATATGCGGTTGTGTAATATGCGGATGACGGGTAATGATGTTTCTATCATGCGGCTCGGAGTTCATGTATCACATGGTCCGATAATTTACCCCTTCACATATATAGGGGTCTCAGAGGCACTTTCTATCTACGGTTTTGACGGATTTGTATGATTGCCCACAAGAAAATCCATAGATGCAGGACAAATTGTGCAACATGGAGATGATAAGCGGCGTACTCTTAACGCTGAGATTTGGTTCTCAGAATCATACCCCTTCATAATAAGGGAACGAAAATGCCGAAAACGATAGGCAAAAAGACACCGGTTTTCAAACATTTCTGAACATTTCGCACAGCTGCATAGAGCAAGGCTTTTGTGAGAGGTAGTGATTGGTGATTTTTATAGCGACCCAGACGGTTCCGAGAAATGCAGATCTGTGCTCAGAAAAACTCCTCTCATATATAAGGAAGATTTTTTGTCAAATCTAAAGGGTAAAGTGTGACGGATTTCGGGATTTTCAGAAAGTTCGTGCAAGATGACGGGTAAAGGGCTTTGAAGATACGGCTCGTTGTACATTGTTTTTCCGGTCTCAGAGGCCTTGGAATACGTATACCGACATCCCGATTTTAAAAAGCCTCTCACCTATATGAAGATTTCAAAGCCGAATTTGCAGTAGTTTCACAAAACTTTCATTTAAAATCGGCGTTATGACCAATGATGAGATCTTTTTTTATTCTTGCATGTTGAGCCGCGGAATTATAAGTCCCTCTATTATAAGGGAAAATAATCGGCGATTTTTGCGGTAGGTTCACACAACTTTCATTTTTAATCTCCGTTATGACCAAACGAAGGGGTCATAACTTGTGCAGATGTTACATGAGGTTACTCAAAAAATTTGTCGTCCTTCATAAGGGGGGAAATTTTCTGCTCGATTTTGGGGGCAATTTCTGGACTCTTGGAATAAAATCTGCAAAATGCACAAGAGAATTTTCATGAGTTGTGCAACAGGCACATAAATCTTGCTCAGATGGGTTTGCATTAAAAATACCAAACTTATGCAATGTGCTGTATACAGAGGACAGAGCATAATACGACAAAAAAATAGAACACCCGCAGGGATCTCTCCCCGCGGGCGTTGTAATGTAGTCTGTGATTTTATTGAGGCACGGTATCATATCCACTGATTAAGCAGATACCCTGCAAGCACACCGCTTTGCGTTGTTCCGGCGTAATCAAACAGGCTGTTTTTGGAGTAACCGCCATAGCTGTTGTAGCTACCGTAGCTCGTGTACGAAAAGCTGTCCGAGTAACGCGAGACATTCACCGCCTGTGAGACCACAGAGCCTGTGAATGTGGAGCTCTTTCCAAGTGCAGAGTTTAATGCCTTGTCATCGGCTTCCATGAACTTCTCCTTGTCGATAGACAGGCTCCCGTCCTTGCCGACAGTAACACCCGCCTTTTCAAGCGTACCCGAATACGCTTTCGCGGTATTGGTCATGACCGATGTGCGCCCCGAAACGAACGCGTTGCGTGAATTGCTTACCGACGAGTACATATCATTGTAGCTGTCAACAAAGCTTTTCGCCGCATCGTACATCTTCTCGCGGTCGGTTCCCGACATAGCCTTGCTCAGATCGGACACCGACGACGCGATACCCGATACGGTATCTGAAAGATTTGTCGTATAGTTCGTCTTTGCCGCAGATGTGGTCTGATATGTTTTGCGAGCAGCGTTCGCGCTGTTTGATTTTGACGCAAGCTGCTGGTATATGCTCGTCCGGTTGCGGTTATAGAGCGAGGTCGGACGGTATCTGCTATAAGGCGTATATCGGCTCAATCCGTAACTTCTCATATTTCTCACCCCCTTACATCATTGCTAATATTTCGGAAATATCAATAAACAGTATCGGCGAGACCTCGCTGACATTCGCCTCGGCGTAGCTCATGACGTCGGGAATATCGGTGTCCGATTCGATCATATCCGCAAACGCGAGGCGTCGTTCCAATGCGAGAGCCTGTGCCTGTGCAAGCGCGATACGCTTCTTTTTGATCATTTTCTCAAACTCCTCGCGACGCTTGTCCCGTATCTCTTTAAGCTGTTTCCAGTATTCTTCCTTTTCTTCTTTTTTCAGCGCGCCGTCGCCCGTTGAGTAAGTGTCCTGCCGGAACTGCTCGGGCTTACTGCCGAATTGGAGTGTGTGGTATTGGTTGCCGCCGAGCTGACGCATCCACGAAGGGACTTCCGTTGAAAATGCGCTGTGTATCTGATCAAGCACCCACTTTTCGTACTGCGGGTCAGCCTGCATTGCCCGATAACCTGCATCGGATATGCTCACGGCGTAGGTGTCACCGAACTGCGTCGGGTGAAGGACAAGCGAGGACACGCGGTCTTTTATGTACGCTTTGTAGTCATCAAGCGACTGTTCGCTCATACAACTGTCGAGCGCAGCCGCAAACCCCGTTCCTGAGGTCTTTGCCGAAGCTATGCTATCGGTAAATGCCTTCAAATACGCAGTCTGCGCGGATATATACATGGTATTGCTCACGGGAACATCTCCTTTTTACATCAACGACGCTAACGCCGACATCATTTCCTCCTGCGGCGTAGGCTCGCGGTCCTCGGCGCTGCTCATGCGGGACTTCGCTTCTTCGAGCAGGCTCTCCGCCGCCTTGACCGAAGCCTCGTCTATCTCACAGCCCTGTTCTTTTCCCGATTCACACTCGCGGAGATCGGATTGTATAAGATCCATTACCGCCTGCACCTGCGAGCGGGTCTTGGCGGCGGCAAGCATACGCGCGAGCTTAGCGGCAGTTATGCCCATCCAACCGCTGGAGCTTTCGGATTCACCGCCTTCTTCCTCACCGTCGGCGTTTTCTTGATTCTGCTCGGGGACAAGAGCCTTCGCAGCCTCGCCGAACAGCTTCATTTCGTCATCGCCGAGGATAAGCACACCGGTCTCGTCCGCCTTGTTCAGCAGTTCTTCGAGCTTGTCGGCAGCCTCGGCGTTATTTTCGCGGACGCGTTCGATGATCTTCTCCGCGTTATCGCGAGCCTGCGCACGAAGCTCCTCGTTCAACTCGTCATTGCGTACCAGAACGGACGCATGGTGCAACTGCCCGTCCTCGTCGATGTAATTCTCGCAATACACGGTTTTCATGCCCATCGCGTTGGAAAAGCGCTCGGCAAACGCCGTGGCGCGCTCGATGTCGCGGAGCTTCTGTATGTGCTCGGACTCGGCTTCCGGGTCGCCGCTTATCTTTTCGAGCAGCTTCGGGTCGAGCGTGAACGCCCAGCGGTTTGCGTTATCGCCGGAGTTACGGACGTTTTTGCCGACCAGCCCCGTTCCGACGGAAAAGGTTATTTTCGGGAACTTCTCCTGCAAGGACGCGAGCGCCGCAGATTGAACACGGCTCTGTTCTCCCCGCTCCAGAGCGTCGGCGGAGAACTCGATCTTGTCCTGTACGGCGGGCTTTTCGGTCGATTCTATGTTTACAGCGCGCTTCTGCGGCTGTCCGACCGGCTGATACGCAGTCAGATGATTGTCGATCCCTCTTATCATAAAATCACCTTCCTTGGCGGTTCGTGTCACGCTTTGCCGCTGAAGAAAAAGCCTTTCGACAGCTTTTGGTTCATAGCGTTGAACTTTTTGAGGTATGGTTTTGCTTTTGCGTTTTTCTTCTTCTCATACAGCTCATTTGCGTACTCGGTGGGCGACTTTACGCGAGCCGTGCGGTCATCGTGAGTGCCGATACTCCAACGACTTATCCCGCCGTCCTTATCTATCGCCCAACCGTCCGCAACGAGCTTGTCCCCGCGCGCTTGAATATTGGCGCGGCACCACCCGTCGCAGGACTTCATATTTGCGATCTCTTTTTCGTATTCTTCCGCGAGCTTCGGGTCATTCGCCATTTTCTTCAGAAACTGCGGAGAAATAGCGACATTCGTGGTCGCGTTCGAGCCGTAGCGCATACCCTGCTTGAAATCCGCTGCGACAAAGCTGTAATCCTTGAACTTGTCCTGCAGGTACGAAAGCTCTTCATTAGCGGACTTGCGCGTAGTATCGGTCTGTGTGCTTCTGTTGACGGGATAATTGTTATATGAGCTGTCAATCCTCAGTCCCATAAGCTCACCCCCTCAGACCGTGATGTCAATGGGCTTGTGAGCTCTGAACGGGTCAGGGGCTTCAACCGCTGTCGGTTCGATAACCTCGGTTTTCTCTGTGCCGGAAACAGACTTAACGTTTGCGGTCTCGCCATTTTCGTCTGTTTCGGGAGCATTGCCTAGCTTGCTTGTTTTCTTTTCCTTTTCAATCTTTTCGGACTTCTTCTTTTCTGCTGCCTTTGCAGATTTCTTTGCTTCCTCGCGGTCTGCTTCACGGGCTCTGTCGATATTGTCGCGAAGCTCGGTGGTTGCAGCTTCGAGAGTGTCCGTCTGCTTCGATTTCAGATCGGCAGCGTGTTCCTCGGTCTCTTTGAGCTCGGCTTGTTTCGCGCTCGTATCGGTCTTGACGGAATGCTCGATCTCCGCTTTGAGGATACCCGCGTGACCCTCGTCCTTTTTGAGCGCGTGATGCTGTACCTGAGCCTGTTTGAGTGTGGTGCCTGCCGACATCAGCGCTGACATTGTGTTTGTGATCATACTATCAAATCCTTTCTGTGTTTACTAATTTCTTTTCGGGGGCTTTCCGGTCGCCCCCGAACCCCTTCGGTCCCCATCTGGGAGAAATCAGAAATTACTCGGCAAATCCCTTGCCTGCAATTATTATATCGTCCGAAGCCGCATGAAATCAAGCGAAATGCCGCGAAACGACCTTTTTCGGACGCGAATCACATCATCAGCATAACTGTCAGCGTGAACTCGCCGTCCTTGCAGGAAATATCAATCCCGCCGCCGTATTTTTCGGCGGTATTTCTGATGTTCACGAGCCCGAAGCCGTGTTCGGAGCGGTCGGGCTTTGTCGTTTCGGGAAGCTCGCCGTCCGCGGACGAGCAATCGCCGATGCAAGTATTCGTGACGGTAATCACAAACGCGTTCTTCTTTTTCAGCGAGGTTATGGAGATACGCCGCTCGCCTTCGGGGCATTTCTCGGCTGCTTCGATAGCGTTGTTCAGCGCGTTGTTGAGGATAATGCTCATATCGAGAGCTCCCGCGGAAAAGCCGTCGGGATAGTGGAAATCGCACTCGAACGAGATTCCGCGACGTTCGGCTTCGCTCTGCTTCTCGGTGAGGATAACGTCGGTCACGGGATCGCCGCTGTTTACGCCTTTGTCGGAGCCGATACGCTCCCGAGCCTCCGCGAGATAGCTTTCAAACGCCTCGTTCTCGCCCCGCGCGTGCAGGCTTTCGAGGACTGCAAGGTGATTGCGCATATCGTGACGTATCGCGCGGATGTCGCGGTACAGGCTCTCCGCACCGCTGATGTAATCACGGATGTTGTCGGTCTGCACCGAAAGCATCGCGGTCTCCTTCTCGCGGCGCTGTGCGGCTTTGATCTGCTCGTAGAAATAAATCACCGCGACCAGCGCCGTGTACGAAACGAGGTAGAAAACGAACGAAATGAGGTCGTAGGGGCTGATGCCGATCTCGCGCGTGTCGATGCTGTTGAAGTAGAGCAGGAGCCGGTAGTTGAACACTCCCGCCACACTCGGCAGCATCAGCAGAAGCGCCTCTTTTATGGTCATTTTTTCGTTTTTGCTGACATAGACCTTGTGGAAAATCGTTATCAGCAGGAGCATTATTCCCGCCATTATGCAGCCCTCGACCGCGTCGTAAACGATGTACGCCGCGACCTGTTTTTCGGGCTCGAACATGAACGCGTCAATGACGAATCCGCATGTCCAGCCGTAAACTTTCAGCCATATCGACGTGCCGACTGCGGCGGTGAGCCACCGAACCGAGAAAAACGAGAACGCGAGAAACAGCTTCTGCGCGTAATTCCGCCGGTCGAGCAGGGTGAAAACTGCAAACGCGCCGACGACTCCCGCACCGTAGGCTACCATGTTGTTGAACTCTTGCGGCAGGTAAAACATCACCAGCATTATCGCCGCATACGCCGCGCCCGTGAGATACCGCGCGATACGGCTTTTCGTGAACGGACGGAGAAACTGCATAAGCCCGACGGAATACACAAGGATCGTGATTATCATCGTCAGCGTCAGGCTGATGTCCGTGTAAATTTCTAGATAATCGTACATTTCAGCCCTCCGACTTTATATAGCGCAGATACGCCTTGACAAGCTCGCTGTACCGCTGTTTTGCGAGCAGGACGCGGTCGCCGTTCTCCATTGTGACCTCGCTCGATGTGTATTTTTCGAGGTAGCGCAGGTTGATGAGGTACGAGCGGTGGGTGCGGAAGAATGTCTCGTCGGTGCATTTCTCGAACTCGTTCAGCCGCCCACGGTACTCGACTTTTCCACTGACCGTGTGCAGTATCAGTATGCGGTCAAACACCTCGGCGTAAATGATTTCGGACAACGCGAGTTTGGTGCTGACACCGCCGGATTTCACGGCTATGAACCTGTCGCTTGTTACAGTCGCAGCAGGCTCGTTGCGGCTGTCTATCGCCTTTTTCAGCACTTCCGCGAACTTCTGCACCGATACAGGCTTCACGAGGAAGTTGAACGCTCCGACATCGAAAGCGTCGAAAACTCTGTCCTCGAACGCGGTAACAAAGATGATCGCCGCGCGGCAGCCATTCCGGCGCAGCTCACGCGCAGTCTGCATACCGTCGAGCCCGTCCATTCCTATGTCAAGAAAGACTATGTCAAAGCTCCCCGCGCCCGCGAGAATCTCATCGCCTGACGAAAACTCCGTCACCGATGCTCCCGGGCACAGCGCGGCTATCCTGTCCGAAATATCCCTGCGAAGCTCGGCTTCGTCGTCGCATACAGCAAATCTCATTTTATCATCTCCGTTTGTTACAGCTATACGCCGGTAGTAAGGGCAACACTATATCTATTATTATATCGGAAATGCGGCTGAAAAGTTTAACGATATGGCGCGAAATGAGCTTTTTTGGATGTGAAATGAATACATATCTCTTTTTTCGAATAAAACGTTGATTTACTCTTGACAATATAGCAAAATTTGTATATAATATTGTTATGAAATACAAAGGAGGAGTCGTTATGCCAAATATCAGATCGAGTGCTGACCTCAGAAACGGCTACAACGAAATATCAACATTTTGCCACACCTATGATGAGCCGGTATTCATTACCAAAAACGGCAAGGGCGATCTTGCTGTTATGAGTATCGAGGCCTATGAATCGCTTGTGGGCAGATTTGAACTGTACGACCTTATCAAGGACGGTCTTTTTGATGTTGAGAAAGGTAATACCAGACCGTTCTCCGAAGCTATGGCAAGTATCAGGGAGCGCCGCAGAAAATGACATACAATATTCATATCACCAATAAAGGCGAGCAGGACATCATTGAAGCGACAGATTATATTGAATTCACTCTGCTTAATCCAACATCCGCCGACAGTCTCCTTGATACGATCGAGGAGGAAATAGGAAAACTCTCA
>JAFZOA010000347.1 GCA_017550775.1 Ruminiclostridium sp.
GAGGCGAGGATATTCGCCTTATGACCCGAAGAGTTCATCCAGTTGTCCATTACATCCGCGGCGCTCGTCTGTCCGACGGCTATATTCTCACCAGCCGCGAAATACAGAAATCCACTCTCGTCAAGTGCGGTAAAGCACGACGAACCGTCAGGGCGGTTGTGACTGAACACCTCGGATATCTCCTTTGCACGGGTCCGGGCGATCTTGCAGAGGTCGTCGTCCAGCTTCAAAGCGGCAATTCCGCTGTTCTTACGCTCCTTGTTCATAAGCTCGAACACGGTCTGAACGTCGGCGGGACGCTCGGCAGATTCCTCCTTCTCGATCATCACCCCGGGTCTGTACTCATAAACCGATGTGACGCTCGTCTTCATGCCGGATCTTACCGCACACGCCTTGACCGTCATCACCTTCGTACAGAGTATCATGCCCGTATAACGCTCAGACTTTGTAGTCGGCGTGCTCCCGTCGGTAGTGTAGTATATTTTTGCACCGGACGTGCCGCATTTTATCTTGAGGTAGGTCTTGCCGCTCTTGTCCACAAGCTCGAACTCCGGGAGCTGCACACGCGGCTGAACGGTTATTTTGAGCGTCGCTACCTTCTTTCCGCTCTTGTTGTACTCTACGGCGCGGAACGTGAGCTTCTGTTCTATCGCGAGTGTGTTCTTATACAGCGCCGACTTCTTTGAAGGCTCGCTCCCGTTTATGGTGTAGTATATCTTGTTCCCGCTGCTCCGTGTATTCAGCGTGACCATAACGTACTTTCCAGTGTAGTTCAGGGAATGCTTCACCGTTGATAAAGCCGCCACATTTATCGGGAAAATCAGTGAAAACGAGGCGATCACGGCTGCGAGCACAATAAACAGCGATATCAGAGCTCTTGATGTTCTGCTCATACTTTTCCCCCTTCAACTCCTTATCATGTCTGCGGTCTGTACATGCTTCCCGCCCCGGCCGGGGAGGAAAAGCATACCTCTTATCTGTCGATCCTTCTGCACTCCATATAAAATCTCTTATCCGCGGCATGACCCATTGAGAAAGTCTTACGCGGCAGAGCTCCGTCCTTGATGACCGTTCTGAACAACTCGGACTTCTGCATATCAGGGAGAATGAAGCCGACGGTGTTGTCCTTGCGGGAGAGCTGCTTTACAACGTCCGCGCCGTGGATATAGTCCACCTTGCCGCCGAACTCGGCGATGTAGCCGTCGATGAAGTCCTGGAGGCTCCCAACGGAGAGCTCGGAGGTGCGGTTGTGTATGTAGCTTAAGCGCTCCTGTCCCTTGATGACGGAGATAACGCGCTGGCTTGTGGGGGCTCCTCCGAAGCCGAGCTTTTCCTCCGCGGCCTTCATGAACTTTTCGGTGTCAACGCCCATTACTATGCGCTGGATAGCCTCGAAGCGGATAGCCGAGCTGTGAAGGTTCACAAGCTCGATAAGCGCGTATCTTGCGGGGTGACGGGAAAGGTCACGGCCCGGATTTGCTGCTTTGAGGCGCTCGTAGTACTCCTTCGCCGTAGCGAGAGAATGGTTTCCGTCGCCCACCGCGAACAGAAGCGTCGGATAGCCGGAGATGCCGTACTTGCGGTTGAAGGCGTCGTTGTCGTTGAGCTTTGCGAGAGCGGCAGTGAGCTGCTCCTTGAGCTCGCGGTCGAGCAGGTAGCCCTTGATACGGCCGGCACCCTCCATGAGCGGGGTGTCGTAGATAGGCTTTCTGCGCTCGCGGATCACCTTGCAGGGCTCGATCACCGTCTTTTCCTCGTCGTCGATCAGGACGAGGACGTGGGGGAGCTCTATCTGCGCGCCCATTCTGACTTTGAGGCGGGGCGGTATGCGCTCCGGCACGGTCGCCTCGGTCGCGCGGACAAGAGAAGAGCTTCCGGCGTGGTAATCGTACTCTTCAAGGTCGATAGCGCCGACGATACCGCGTCTTACCATACCGTCGGACTGAACACGCTCTATATAAAGCATGGCGTCGCTGTAGTAGGAGAAGAAGCCGCTTTCAAGCATATCGCGCATATTCTCGTGAATGGTGTCGATGCGCTTATCCACGTCATCCTCGTCAAGATACACTTCGGGAAGTATGAGCCCGAGCGTAGAGGGAGAATCACCCACGCGGCGCTCGACTCTTGCCCAGTATTCCGGCTCACCGGTGTACTGGTCGCAGGCCGCAACCGCCCATTTTTCCATATCCGCTTTTGCGGGGAGAAGTATATCCGCCGCTTTGAATGCTGTTTCCATTTTCTTACCTCCGGGAATACATATATTTTAATTATAGCACACCTTATGTTTTTTTGCAATAATTTTTTTCAAATTCTGAAATTTCTCCGAGAAAACAAATCAATGCACTATGCACAAAAAAGCTCTTGACAAATTATACAGAATATGGTAAAATCATTGATGTGAGTATGGATAAGCCATACCGTATAATTATCGCCTCTCAGTAAGGCGCGGAAGAAGGAGTTTTTATCATGACTTATTTGGAAATCGTAGACGTTAAGGGAAGAGAGATACTCGACTCCAGAGGAAACCCCACAGTTGAAGCAGAAGTAGAGCTTGCTGACGGAACTATCGCACGCGGCACAGCTCCGAGCGGTGCATCCACCGGCGAGTTTGAGGCTCTCGAGCTTCGTGACGGCGATAAGAGCAGATACCTCGGAAAGGGCGTTCAGAAGGCTGTTGACAACATCAACAACGTTATCTGCGACATTCTCGTCGGCATGGACGCTTCCGACACATACGCTATAGATAAGGCTATGATCGAGAAGGACGGCACAAAGGACAAGTCTAACCTCGGTGCAAACGCTATCCTCGCAGTATCTATCGCCTGCGCAAGAGCAGCAGCTACCGCTCTCGATATCCCGCTGTACAGATTCTTAGGCGGCGTTCAGGGCACAAAGCTCCCCGTTCCTATGATGAACATCCTCAACGGCGGCGCACACGCTGACAGCGCTGTTGATACACAGGAATTCATGATCATGCCCGTAGGCGCTCC
>JAFZOA010000348.1 GCA_017550775.1 Ruminiclostridium sp.
GGGTCTTCACGACAGAAGCCTTTCTCTTCCCTCTCGTTATCTCCCTGATACAGACTGCTCTGGCGGTTTACGCGGTATGCTCCGTCTGCTCTGAGCCCTATTCCGGCGCGTCCGTAATACTTTTCTGCTTTATCCCCGCTTATTTCGCGGGTTCCGCGGCATTCACCGCCGCACTTATATGTATGACAGCTTCGCGGTATTTCAAAGAACGCCGTTTCTTCAGAGCCGCAGCCCTCATACTCGCCGCAGCGTGCTTCGATATGTCCGCGCTGCTGATTATACCGATATACTTCATCGCTGTTATCCCGAATATAATCATCTCGGTCGGCGTTTCGGCGTTCATAGCCGCACTTGCCGCCATATTCACCGGCGCGGCCGGAACCGTATTTGACTTTCTCGGAAGCGGGAAATGCACATCCGCACAGTTCCCCGTGCCGTGTGCCGTAATAGCCTGCGCAGCCGCCGGCTTCGCGTTCCTGATGTACACCATGTTCAGGAACCGCGGCAACGACTGCGAAAAGCTTGTCCCCGTACTGTGCTGCGGAGCCGCATTTTCCGTCGCTTCGATATTCGTTCCGGAGCTGTTCGCGCTTACGCAGATGCTTCTGATGATGTCGGTGCCGGTGCTTGCACCCGACGCTCTTGAGATAGGAGAAAAATTCATCGGCATGCTGTTTCCCGAAAAAAAGGGTGCGGCACAGACCGCGCTTCTCATAGCGTGCGTGCTCGCCGAAGCGGGTGTCTGCGCTTACCTCATTTTCGGAGATGTTTTCGGAGCCTCGGTGTTTGACAGCGCGTTATTATCGGGGGTACAGCTATGATCTGCAGAACTGTTGACAGAATAACGGCCGACCACAAACCGGCGGCGGATTACTGCCGGAAACGGATACTGACATTCTTTGACACCTCGGACGGCAGGAACATCGCCGTGTTCATCATATCGGGCGTCGCCGCGGGCATCTTCGCGGGGATACCGAACGACATAATAAGATACGCTTCGTTCGCGATAACCGTGGCTGTGTGGATACAGACCTCGGTGCTCGCGGGATTTCTCCGGCAGTGGCTTTATATCTTCTTCGCGGCTGTGTGGTTCATGCTTCCATACGTTTTCGTGATAAAGCCGGACACCGCCGAGGCCGCCCAGGCTTCGGACATACAGTATATGATCTCCGACCTGCTTCAGGCAGTTCCGCTTCGCCCGATGTATATGATCGCGGGGGAAGGTGACCCGGGTATCGTATCCGCAATAGTACTGCTTGTCTGCATCGTGCTGTTCTTCATCGGCTTCCGGGCACGCACACGCGCAAAACGCTCGGATTTCTACTGCAGGACAAGGCTCGAACAATTAAAGTAAGTAATTTCAACAAAATATATCAGCGCAACTCATTCGGAAAATTTTTTTCGATCAGCCAATTACGGTCTATGAAAGGACGGAAAACCAAGATGAAGTTAAAAAAGATCCTGACGTTTGCTGTCACAACGGCTGCGTCCGCTATATGCGGAGCGGCTCTGCTCTCTATCGGCGCGGACGCGATATCCGTACCGTCGGGCTACAGTTACTACGACGGCGCGGGCTATCAGAACGTGACCACCCTCGACCAGTATCTTTCGCATTACGGCGAGCTTTATGACACGAACGGCAGCTTTGTCGGCCCGTCCACAAGTTCGATAAAGCTTCTGGCAAACGACGGGAACGCTTCTCTTACCGCCACACAGCTCAGCATTCTCGCAGGCGAGGCGTGCTCGAACGTCACTATCGAAGTATCCTCCGACGGCGGAAGCAAATATGAGATCATCTTAAAGGACAAGACCGTGAACTTCTTCGCCGGCGGCAATTTCACGAACGGCGCGAATTTCCTGCTTTATCCCGAGACAAGCTCATACGGGACGCTCAAGCTCACAACGGGCAACTCCGGCTATCTCACCGGCCACCCGTTCATTATCCATATACCCGGCGACCTCAACGGAACGGGTATGTTCAGAAAGCTTCTCAACCAGTCTTACGTTGATATGAGCGACCGTCTCAGGATATATACATACGATACATCCTCGGGCACACAGAAGGAAAAGAACTTAAAGGTCATCTACAGCAAAGATGCCGATTACGACCTCAGCCTCACCTTCGGAAACGGGATAAACGCCTACTACTACACCAAGTATGACAAGATAGTGCTTCATCTTTACAACCAGTCCAATATCGAAGCTTATGTGGAGCAGAAAGTCGCGGCTCTTGCCGGAATGACCATTGAACAGGCGACTTATGATTCTTCTATGAGAGCTTATATGGACAGCGTGAAGAAGTTCGTTATGGGCAAATTCTTCACCTGGGACTATGACAAGAACACATGGAAGACCGATGAGACCGTATATCTCACGGCAGCAGACTTAGACCCGCTCATCAACAGCTACTTCGGCGACAAGGACGTCAACGGCAACATCACGAGCGACGCGAAAACGCATCTCGACGAGCTTGTCCGCACGCTCATCGTATCGAGCGAGAATGAAAAGGTGATCGAAAACTCGCTCTACTCCGTTTTCGGCTGGGATATCAACAACCGCGTCGTAAGCGAGCTCAAGTCCGAGATCGTTGATACGATAGCAAGCAAGCTCGTAAACGCGGGCGCAACGATAGACAACTATAAGACTCTCGCGCAGTATTTCCTCAACGAATGGGCGACCGAGGAATACCAGAGCCTTAAGAAAGAATTCGAGGACGTAAGAACTATTCTCGACAGCAACGGCACAAAGTACACTTCGACTGTCGGTGTTATCCAGGATCTCTGCTCGCTCAGAGACTCGCTCGGCACCAATCCTTCGACGAAGCGTTCCTACACGCTCTATGAGACGGCACAGCTCGTAAAGAACAACAGCGGCCTTATCATGAACCGCCTTGAACTCAATGGCTCGGCGGGCTCATACAACGTTACCGACATTGCGAACGTCATCACGACTTCCCAGACAACTTATACCGCAAGCACACCGAATTACAGCTATAACACCGAGACTTATGTGACCGGTCAGAGCTACGCAACAAAGAGCGAGCTTACAAGCTATATAAACTCTCTCAATGCGACTATAAACGATCTTCAGAACCAGATCAACAGCCTTAAGAACAGCCAGTACAGCAGCAATAACAGCACAAGCGCTTACGACTGGCTTAAGACGACCCCCTACGGCGACGTTGATTCGTTTATCGAAGCAGTTTCCGAGCGTGTTGCAAAGAAGATGGGCACCCCCGAATCCGCTTATGACATCGCGGTAAGAAACGGCTTCAAGGGCAGCGAGCAGGCATGGCTCAACTCGCTCGTCGGCGAATCGGCTTACGAGATAGCGCTTGACAACGGCTTCAAGGGCTCGGAAAAGGCATGGCTCAATTCGCTCAAGGCAAGCAACGACAGCAGCTCCGGCGACGAAAAGGTCGTTTATGTTTACGGACAGAAGCTCAACAGCGCTTCTCCCGCTTACAGCGAGACCGAGCTCACGCTCAACGAGGCTGACGCTATAACGATAAGCGAACCCGTCGGAAGCACATATACCGTTGCGGACATCTCCGAAAAGAGCTCGAAAAATCCCGCTACCGGAGTAGCGGCCGGCATAATCATTCCGGCTGCCGCAGTCGCTTCCCTGCTCCTTATAAAGAAGGACAAGCGCAGAAGAGGCAGAAAGTAACCCGAATACAAAGACCGCAGTCAGAAGGCTGCGGTTTTTTGTTGCCCGAATTTATATTTTCACACATCTGCTCCGGGATACATATTATATCTCAGCGGGCAATGCTGTTTTATACGACCGGCATCAGGAAGCCCGCCGATCGGAGGAAACGCAATGAAAGATGATAAAAGCATTGTTTTTATCGGCGGAGACACACGGATGATCTATGCCGCGAAAAAGCTTTCACTGACGCACAGCTGCGCACTTTCGGGGTTCTGCGCGTATGACACGGATATCCCTTCCGCAGCCGCCGGCATAAGCTATGATATCGCCGTTCTGCCTGTATTCGTGGGCGGCGCTAAGGAAATACGCTGTCCCAGTGCAAACAAGGCTTTCGATATAAACATACTCAC
>JAFZOA010000349.1 GCA_017550775.1 Ruminiclostridium sp.
CAAAGAACTTTGAGCGACATTCTTGCGGCGTTCCTGCACAATCCAAAGGTGGTATTCCTTGACGAGCCTACAATCGGTCTGGATGTTGCAATGAAGAGCAAAATCCGCGAGATGATTCTTGAACTGAACAGAAAGAAGAACACGACGGTCATCCTTACAACCCACGACATGGGAGACGTAGATGCCCTGTGCGAAAGGATTGTCATAATCGACAAGGGAAAGATGCTCTACGACAACGACATAGAGCACCTGAAGGGCTTTTTCGGTTCATACCGCACGCTCAAGATAAGAGTAAGCGGCGACCTTGAAAAACAGGCAGAACTGATAAAAGCCGAGCTCCCCGGTTTTTCCGTTTCCGCGGATGACGAGTGGATATCCGTGCTTGTCGATGAAGAAAAGGCAAAGGTAATAGATGTGCTGGGTCAGCTGCAGCATTCGCACAATGTGCGGGATATGCAGCTTGAGGAGATCTCGACCGAAGAAGTAATAAAGAAAATATACGAGGAGGGGGTAAAATGAATCTGAAAAAATATCTCACCCTCACCCGCGCGGGGATAATCGAATCACTTCAGTTCCGGCTCTCGTTCGTCGTAATGGTGATAGGAAATATTCTTTATCTGATAGTTGTTTATTTTCTGTGGAAAGCCATTTACGATTCGTCAGAGACCGATATTGTCAACGGCATGACCTTTACCGACACGCTTATTTATATAGTGCTCGCATCGGCATTGTTCAGCTTTATGGAGATGTACATAGTCTGGGAGATAGGACGGAGCATACAATCGGGAAAAATAGTGCTGGACCTTCTGAAACCGATGGATTACAGAAGATACCTGTTCTGGTCATATTCGGGAACGTTCGTTTCGCAGTTCTTCCTCACGTTCCTCCCGACGTTCATAGCTGTTTCGATAGTTACAGGCGGGGCGATACCGCTCGGGATAAATCTGCTGTATTTCGTGATCTCGGTGGTCATGGCGGTGTCCATTAATTACAGCATAGATTTCTTCACAGGGACTATCTGCCTTTACACGGAATCTATATGGGGAATAAATATTATGAAGCAGGTCATAGTGCTTCTTCTCTCGGGCGCTACGATACCGCTTGCATTCTTCCCCGAACCGCTGAAGACGATAATGTATTATCTGCCATTCCAGTCGATCTATAATGCGCCGCTGTCGCTGCTCCTTGACGGAAATCCCGAGCCTCAGAAAGTACTTATAACGCTCGGAATACAGCTTGCGTGGTGCGTTGGTATGCTTGTGATAAGCAAGGTCTTCTGGAAGATATCTCTGAAGCAGATAACGGTGAATGGAGGCTGAGCTATGAAAAGAAAAGGATTTGGATTCTATTTCAGGATATACCGTAAGATACTCGCTCAGGATCTGAAGAGCAAGATGAGCTACCGTGCGGACTTCATCATTTCCACGATAGGTATGATATTCACCAATATTGCGGGATTTGTAAGCTTCTGGATATTGTTCAGGAATTTCTCGTCGATAAACGGCTGGGGATATTATGAAATGCTGTTTCTTTACGGCTTCTCGCTCGTGTCGCTGACACCCGTGCAGTGTCTT
The DNA here is from genome assembly GCA_017550775.1 of Ruminiclostridium sp. The sequence goes on from JAFZOA010000349.1 coordinate 1,575, forward strand.
TTCGACAACAACTGGAGCCTGAGACAGTACGTGTATTCAGGCGACTTCATCAAATATTGCTTCCGTCCGATAAACCTGTTCTTCTACTTTCAGTCGGAGGTGTTCGACATAAAGGGACTCGGTCAGCTTGCGTTCGGCATCGGAACGATAGCGTATTCGTGGGCGAATATGGATCTGCCCTTCGATGCGCTCGCACTTCTTAAACTGATAGTGTTCCTTATTACGGCATCGCTTATAATGATTGCATTGCAGAACGCGGCTGCGGCTTCCTGCTTCTGGATACAGAACTCGTTTTATGTGCTCGACCTTGTGTTCAGATTCAAGGATTACGCTAAATACCCGATCACGATATTCAGCCCCGTTTTCCGCTTTATCTTCACGTTTATCATGCCGATAGCTTTCATTGCGTACTATCCGAGCCTTGTGATACTGCGGCCTGACGAGGTGCCGATATTGTCATGGTTATCGCCTGTGATCGGAGTGGTATTCTTCATCATCAGCTATAAGATCTGGATGTACGGCGCAAAAAAGTACAGCGGCACGGGTTCGTAACTTCCCGCAAGGTCTGAGGTACATTATTTCGTTCACCTTAGCAGAGTTTTATATCACCGGTGCCGATGCAACGGGCTGTGTCAAATCTTTGGTAGTTACAAGTGAGAGCATAAAGTCAATATCATACAACAACAGAATACCCGGAGGTAAGAAAATATGACTCTGCTGCTTGCGATGATATACCTTGCGTTCGTGAGTCTCGGACTGCCGGATTCGCTGCTCGGTTCGGGCTGGCCGACCATGCAGGCGGACTTCGACGTGCCGTCGTCATACGCTATCTGCATGTATTTCTCCTGCTCTTCTATGTCAAGCGATAAGACGGGAAATGTCGTCTGACGGTAATACGGGGAATAAACCGCTGCAACATCCGAATAAAGTCCGAGCTCCTGATTAAGCGCGCCGATAAATCTGCTTCTTGTCTTTTCGTTAGATATATCTGCGTTATAGTTTCCGTCCCTGCCCATATCTACAAGCGGGCAGACAATGAACAGGTCGGCATCCCTGTCCTCGCCGTAATCCCAGAAAACCCAGTTATCCTGCTCCGAGTAGTCTGTACTATCTGCTGTCTGTGTGATTTCGTTTGCTGATTCAGCACAGACGGGGACAGAGAGCATTAACATCAGCTATACTGCTGCGCCTAATAATAAGATCGATCTCTTCATGATTTGTCCTCCAAATCTAAAATCTCTTTCGTTTTTGCTTCTTCGCATCAAAAAGCAGTGAATCCATGTAGGTACAGTATATATCAATTGTGCTCTCCGGAACCCGCAAACCCAATTTCGATTATTTTGAAATAACCCATTTTCATAGCAAATGCCATTTCCTGTCTTGTTGTGAACGGTATAGACTCCGCATTTCTGACATCTTCCGGCAATCGCCTGAACGTCGAAACAGTAACGAACTTATCAGACCACTCGCTGAATTTCTGTCGTGCGCTGTTGACAGCAAGATGGCATTTGCTTGAATACCCGCTTTTCTCGATAAATTTGTTTGTGCTAAAGATGCCTGCCTCGTTCCTGGCATCGAAACATATACCGCCGCCGGGATACTTCCCGGCAAGTGATGTGAATAATCCCTTTACGGTATCATCATCGAAATATATCAGCACACCACCGCTTATTACGAAAAGTCCGTCCTCGGGAGAAGTCTCCACCTCGTGGAACCAACTCGTGTCAAAGGCACTGTACGGTGCGTTTTTCTCACGCTCGCGAAGCTTAAGCAGGCTTTTTCTGACTTCAATTATTTCCGGCAGGTCAAGGTTTATCCACCTGCATCTTCCGTTATCGACATCGGAGAAGCTGTTATCCAGACCGCAGCCGAGATTGACAACGGTCGCGCCGGGTTTCTTCACAAGGTATTCCTTTGCGCGGTCACAGAGCATACGTTTTCTCACCGCATATTCTATGGTTTTCATATTAAGGCTGTCGATATACCCGAAATCGAATTCTATCCTGTCGATCAGTGCTTCCGCTTCTTTGTCGGGAAATATATCCGGATAAAGCTTCGAGCAGTATGCCCGTCCGTAAAGCGGAAACACCAGAGTTTCCATGATCGTATTTTCCTGTATTTTTATCTTTTCCTGCATTTTTCTTATTTCCGTCAGTTACTTCCTTTTAGCTGCTTTAAGGTAACCTCTAAAAAACCATTTGAGAGAAAAAGAGCTACTTGCACCGATAGCTGCGTCAAGTCTCCTCACCTTGTGTCAGCAAGCTTTCGGAGCCTTTCCTTGCTCTCGGCGCAATTATCTCATTTTCTCTTTTCAAAGCTGGTTTTAGAGGTACCCTTAAGAAACGCCGAGCTGATGACCGAGTAGATGATGTATGTTATCAGCGTTCCGAAGCATACGTCTGAAAGAAAATGATTGGTCATATGTATGCGGTTGTAGCCGTAGATAATAACGAATACGCTGGCGAGCGCGAAGCATACGATGTTCTTCGCCATGCTTCTCTTTTTGCAGACATCTGCAAGCATCGGCAGCGAGAACATCATCGACGCTATCGTCATATTTCCGCTCGGCCAGCTCTTGAAGTTGTCGTTGCTTCCCGCGAGATTCGGTATCATCTGCCACCAGTTACGGAATTCGCTCATCGGTTCATCAAGCGTTATCAGGTACTTGTAGCGCGGGCGCGAACCAACCTGCTTGAGCCAGAGATTCACATTGTCTGCCGCGATCCCCGCGACAAGTATCGCCGCACCTACGGCTATAAGCTTATCGGGGTCGATGTCATCAAACAGGAAATAACATACTATCGGCACCCATGCGTACAGCACTACCCAGAAGCCCCAGCTCAGTACGGAAAGCAGCGGCGAGGACTCTCCCGCAGTATATTCAAACAGCGCTCTTACGCTCTTGCCGTTATAGCTGTTGCTGTAATATACCGCCATGTAGTATCCGACGATAAGGAGCACCCACGCGAGCATCTTGTAATTGCCGCCTTTTTTTGAGAGCCCCTTGAACAGGCACATACCTGCGGCGGGATACAGGCAGTACGAAAAGTACGAGCCGTATGTGGCGAAAAACGCACCGATATCAGTCTTGTTTGCGAGAGCCTCGTTTATGCCGAAGTCGCAAAATGAGCCGATGATTATTCCGGTAATGCAGAATACTACGACTCCGATGAAGCAGGCGAACGGCACGGACATTATTTGTTTCTTACTCATTTTAACGATCATCTTCCTTTCAATTGGTATTTATATTTTACCACAAAATCGGTATTATGGAATAGCAAAACGGGATAATTCCGATAATATTCTCAAAAATCAGCCAAACTGCCAAAACAGCAATACTTGTTTCGGCAGTCCTGCATAATGATCAGTTGTCGAGTCTCTGACGCTCAACCAGCTCGGCGAAATAGCCTCCCTTTGCGATGAGCTCGTCATAGCTGCCGTCCTCAATGACCTTGCCCTTGTCGAGAACTAAGATACGATCGCAGTTCTTGATAGTAGACAGTCTGTGAGCGATCACTATTCTTGTGCATTCGAGAGCATCGAGAGCTTCGCTGACCTGTTTTTGAGTCTTGTTGTCAAGCGCTGATGTTGCCTCGTCGAACATCAGTATTCTCGGTTTCGGTGCTATGGCTCTTGCGATCATGAGTCTCTGTCTCTGACCTCCGGAGATGCCGCCCTGACCCTCACTGATGATCGTGTTCATTCCCATCGGCATAGCGCGGATATCGTCTGCGATGCCGGCAAGTTCTGCCGCTTCCCACGCTTCATCGAGAGTAAGCTGAGGCGCGGAAATTACGATATTCGAATAGATATCGCTCCTGAACAGGCTTCCGTCCTGTGTGACTGCTCCTATCTGTTTACGCAGCGACCTCATATCAATGCGGTTCATATCTCTGCCGTCATAGTATATTGCGCCTTTTTGCGGTGTTTCAAATCCCAGCAGCAGACGCATGAGCGTGGATTTTCCGCAGCCCGTCCTGCCGACTATCGCTATGTATTCGCCGGAACGTATTTTCAGATTGAGACCGTCCACCACATAAGGCATATTCTCATTGTATCTGAAATAAACGTTATTAAGCTCTATGCCGCCGGATATCGAGGTCACGATTTCTCTGCCCTCGGACACCTCGGGCTCGGCTTTGAGGATAGGCTCCGCCATTTCAAGTATAGGCTTTATCTGCGCCACCGATACGGCTATTCCGGCAAGAGAGGAGAATGCTCCCGATACCATACCGTAAGCCGCGTTGAAGGCGATATATTCCGACGGGGAAACATAAGTTGTAACGGCAATGTAGTATATCACGGCGGTACCGATTATGGATATCGCCATTGTGATCGCGCCGTTTATCCGCAGAAACATAGGCGGGTTGTAAGCAAGCTCCGCACTTTTCTTAAAGCCGGCTGCCCATTTCGCGAACGCACGCTTCTCGGCACCGGCGAGCTTTATCTTCTGCACACCGTTTATCAGTGCGTAGGAAACGCCGCTTTCCTTTGCGGAAAGCTCCATCTGCTGCTTGGTTATCTTCATCTGCGCAAATGTGGTGATAAGTGAGAAACCCACCGTGACCGCAATTATGACGATAGCCGGTATTGTAAGCGCGGGAGCGAAAGCAAATATCTGCGTGATATACAGCAGCGAGGTCAGCGATGTAAGGCTGATAGAGAACACATTGTTTATCAGCAGATCGCAAAGCTGCTTCATAGACTGATTCCGGCTCTGCAATTCGCCGGAGCTGTACTTCTTGAAGAACGGCGCCGGAAGGCTGAGTATACGCATCATCAGCGCCGACTCAACGGCGTTGCTCGTTTTTGTGTTTATGCGCTGTGTCGCAAGCTGATTGCAGGCATTCATTATCTGTGAGGACACCGCAACGCAGACTATGAATACAGCCGTTCCCAGCAGGATAGATACATTGCCGCTTTCAAGAACAAAACCCGTCATAAGCATGGTAAGTCTCGGCATAAGCATACCGATAAATGTTGCTATCAACATTATTCCTATCAGCAGCGCGAAGTCATACCTGCTGAGACACTGCTTCATATACAGCAGCAGGTCTTTTATCTTAAGCGGTCTGAGCGGCATGGGACGATAAAAGCATATCGCGTCAAGATCGAACAGCTTTGCCGTGTTTCTGTTCAGTGATACCTTCTTCCCGTCAGCGTCCCTGTACCAATAACCTTTTACTGCTTTCGGATATACGGCAACCGGTGCCCCGTTCTCTTTCAGATACGCTATCATGGGTCCGTATGCTTTGTTGTACCAATTCTCCGAGAGCTCGACTACACGGTGCATGAGTCCGTGGGGCCGCATTGCGTAGTCTATCTGCTCATCCGGGTCTGTGACAGTGTCGGGGATCTCAACCGGTTTTATGTGATAATATTTGAGTACATCGTCGATAGCGTCCTTGGCGACAATACGCTCATCGGCAATAACACCCGCTCTGCGGCCACCCGTTACTACGGAAGCCATACCGAAGATCGAATCCTCGAAAACGTCCTGATCGCTGCGTTTTCGTTCGAGTATCTGTTCGTCAAATAATCCCAAATCGATCTCCTCCTTCCTCAGTCATTCGAGATGAGCTCGGTGTAGTAGCCGCCCTTGGCATAGAGCTCATCGTGTGTGCCGCGTTCGACTACTCTGCCCTTATCGAGCACGATTATCTCATCGCAGTCGCGTATGGTTGAAAGTCGGTGTGCTATGACTATGCAGGTTATACCGCGCTCCTTGACCGCATTTACAAGCTCATACTCGGTCTTTGCGTCGAGCGCCGAGGTTGCCTCGTCCATAATGATTATCGATGGATCCTGCGCAAGAACACGCGCTATTTCAAGACGCTGTCTCTGTCCGCCGGAGAGGTCTTTACCGCCTTCGATCAGTCTGCCCTGATAGCCGCCCTCGCGCTCCATGATGTCGTCGTGTATCTGTGCATCGCGCGCCGCGAGTATCATATCGAAGTCCTCGATAGTGTTATCCCACATCTTGATGTTATTGGCTATCGTGTCCTCGAACAGTATGATATCCTGATCGACTACCGCGACCGAGCTTGTGAAGGTGCTGCGGTCTATTTCGTGTATGTACTTTCCGTCATAGAGTATCTCGCCATCCCACGGCTGATAAAGCCCTGAAATGAGCTTGGCAAGCGTGGATTTTCCGCATCCGGAGGTGCCGACAAATGCCACTCTGCTGCCCGGTTCCATTTTCATTGAGAAGTCTCTTATCAGCGGGTCTGCGAGCTTTGAGTAGCCGAAGGTGATGTTTTTGAGCTCTACATAGCCTTCAAGCTTGTCGTAGTCGGTATCCTCGGAGATCGGGTCATCTCTGAAATTCACATCGTCGGGGTACTGCATAACATCCTCGACGCGCTCCATCTGAGTCCGCATCTCCTGTATAGTCTGACCTGCCGAGATAAGAGTGTTGGCAGGAGACATGAACAGTCCCAGAAAGCTTTGGAATGTCATGATCATACCGATAGTGAATTCACCCTGCATTGCAAGGAAAACACCGAGTACCAGCACAGAATAATTCGCAAGGTTTGAAACCAGACCCGGTATCATTCCGATATATACATTGAGCTTAGTGAATTTTTCCGTGGAAGCGCCCACTGACGCGTGATAACCCGCCCACTTGCGGAAGAAACCGTTCTCCGCGCCGCTTGCC
>JAFZOA010000350.1 GCA_017550775.1 Ruminiclostridium sp.
ACGCGATAGCGTAAGCTGCCGCGCGCTTCATTTCCTCGGTGATCTGCTTTGCCTGAACGGAGAGAGCGCCCTTGAAAAGTCCCGGGAACACAAGAACGTTGTTGATCTGGTTCGGGAAGTCGCTCCTGCCTGTTCCTACTATGAACGCTCCCGCTTCCTTCGCCTTGTCGGGCATTATCTCGGGTGTCGGGTTCGCCATAGCGAATACTATCGGCTTTTCAGCCATGCTCTTTATCATATCGCCATCTACAAGGTTCGGTCTCGATACGCCGACGAACGCATCCGCGCCCTTCATAGCGTCTGCGAGCTTGCCCTTGCGAACATTCTTGTTCGATTTCGTCTTTATGTCCTCGTGAGCGGGATTTTCGTAGCTGTCGTCACGGTTTATTACGCCGCAGAGATCGACCATTATGAGGTCGCCGATGCCGAGGCTGAGCAGGAATGTTCCGATAGCTATGCCAGCAGCGCCCGCGCCGTTTATTACTACTGTCATTTCGGAGAGCTTCTTCCCCGCGCACTTAGCCGCGTTTATGAGCGCTGCACCGACTACCACGGCAGTACCGTGCTGGTCGTCGTGGAATACGGGTATGTCGAGCTTTTCTTTCAGCTTGCGCTCAATCTCAAAGCAGCGCGGAGCCGCTATATCCTCGAGATTAATTCCGCCGAAGCTATCGGAGATGAGCTCTATCGTATGAACGATCTCGTCAACGTCCTTGCTCTTTATGCAGAGCGGGAATGCGTCAACGTCCGCGAATTCTTTGAAAAGACAGCATTTGCCTTCCATTACAGGCATACCCGCAAGTCCGCCGATATCGCCGAGACCGAGAACTGCCGTTCCGTCGGTTATGACAGCGACAAGGTTCTTGCGTCTTGTAAGCTTATACGACAGGGACGGGTCTTTCTGTATTTCCAGACACGCCTGCGCAACGCCGGGAGTATAGGCGAGAGACAGATCCTCACGCGTGTTTATCGGGGCGCGGGAGATGACTTCGATCTTGCCCTGCCATTCGTAGTGTTTTTTGAGTGCTTCTTCTTTTACGTCCATTTCTTTTGTCCTCTTTATTATTTTTTCAAAATAAGCGCGTCTGCGGACGCGTTTAATTCTGTCCGACTTCGTCGTACAGAACATCTTGCGGGGCTCCGCCCCGTACCCCGTAGAACGACATTTTGACAGGGCTTCGCCCCGTACCCTGACCAAGGCTTATTCAGCCCTGGACCCGAACCAGCGTGACGCTGGACCCGATACCGCTCCGCGGAAAACAACAAGATACATCGTCTATGAATGATACATTACACATTCAGGTGCTCGCCGCGTGTGATTATCGCGCGCACGGATTGCTCGGGCGTGAACTTATAGCCAAGGGAGATAGCGTAATGATTGTAAAATCCGTGGAAATCCGAGCCGCCGGTCGGGAGAAGCCCATACTGCTGACAAAGATCGAGAAGCTGTTCTTCCTCGGTCTCGTCTGCGCTTTCATGATAGACCTCGATACCGTCGATCTTGCCCTGCTGAGCAAGCTCTTCTATAATCTCGAAGCTGTTATATACCTTCGGGTGCGCGATAACGGCAGTTCCGCCCGCAGAATGTATAAGTTCGAGTGCGAAACGGACATCGGGGTTATGCTCGGTCTCCTTGCGGACTTCCTCTGCGCAAAGCCCCGTCTGCGCATTGAAAAGCTTGTCATAAACATCGCCGTAGAGCTCGGTAGTATAGCCGTAGTCCATCAGCGCGTGCATTATGTGGCACTTATATATGGTCTTTCCGCCCGCCGCGTAGCGAAGTATGTTCTCGAACGCTATCGGGTACTCTTCGATAACTTTCATTGCCATTTCCTTGCCGCGCTTCTTTCTCGCCTCGCTCGTGCGCAGGCAAAGCCCCTCAAGTCTGTCGGGCTTATGCGGCATATAACAAAGTATGTGCACTTTCCTTCCGCGGCTTCCGTCAACGGCAGATATCTCTACCGCCGGCAGTACGCGTATCCCGTATCTCTGGCCGAGTATAACGGCTCTCGATGTGGACGCGAGACTGTCGTGATCGGTAATTGAGAGGACATCGATTTTGTTGCGCTTTGCCTGCGCGATGACCTCCTCGATACCGAGCGAACCGTCGGATAATGTGGTGTGGCAATGTAAATCTGCTCTCATAGTTTTTCTCCTGTTTTAATGATCATCAGCTTTCAGCCGCTCCCGCGATGCAGATCAGAGACGGGATACGGACACTTCCTGTATTTAAGCCATATCCGGCTTTATGAACATCACTTTATGACCTTGCCCTTGGTCTTGACTTTTACCGCGCCTTCTGAACGGCGTTTCTGCTCCTTCGGTATCTCTGTCGGAGCCTCTGAACCGCCCAT
>JAFZOA010000351.1 GCA_017550775.1 Ruminiclostridium sp.
CAAACCCCGCAAGGGGGCTCCTCGCCCCCTTTGAACCCCTCGCAAGGGGCTCCTCGCCCCTTGACCCTCGGCAGGCTGAGCCTGCACGCATGCCGTCGTATGTCCTGCAATATGTATAGTCTTGCACCGCAATATGATCTGCGATAAGTCAATAAGAAGAAAACTCCGGCGAAAAACGTCGGAGTTTTTTGAGTAATATTACTTTCACGTCAATATATAGACATATTTTTCCACCCCCGCATTGCGTCTGGGTAGAAAATTCAAATCTTAAGCCCTGTGACCGAATAGACGAATACGCAGACTGATTTGCCCTTGAGCGGTATCTCTCCTATCGGCTCGGCAGTAATGCGATCCTTGACACGTTCGTAAACCTCGCTGCTTATAAGTATCTGTCCGCGCTTGGCATTCGCTTCAAGGCGCGCAGCTGTGTTCACTGTATCTCCCATTGCCGTGTAGTCCATGCGGAAGTCACACCCCATGTTCCCCACGACGGCTTCCCCGCAGTTCACGCCTATCCCGAAGCCGACACTCTTGCCGTACTTCGCCATGAACTTCTCCTCGATCTCCGCGCTTCCCGCGTTTATGTCCATTGCCGTCTTCACCGCGCGGAACACATAGTCGTCAAGATCAAACGGCGCGTTGAACACCGCCATTGTCGCGTCCCCGACGAACTTGTCGAGCGTTCCGTCGTTCGCGAAAATAGACTTTGTGGTAAGATTGAGGTAGGTGTTGACAATGTCCACCACCTGCTCCGGTTCAAGGCTCTCCGACATCGTGGTAAACCCGCGGATATCCACAAACAGCACTGCAATGTGCTTTCTCTCGCCGCCGAGATTGATGTTGTAGTTCCCGCTCCGCGCTATGTTCTCGAATACCTGCGGGGCAACATATTTTCTGAATGCGCCTATGATACGGCGCTTCTCTGCTGTTTCCTCAATGTAGTTGAACACGAGCTGGACAAGATACGCGAGCGCCGTGAATATGGGAGTGTAGATGAGCGGCATTATCTTCCCCGCCTGCCAGAGCAGTACGCACCCTACGCACCACAGCAGTACCGCCGCGATGAACAGGGGAGTGCTCACGCGCACCTTGACCGCGCCGGTCACAAAGCATACCGCCGATGCGATAACCGCGCATATCAGCGACGCGATAAGACCGTTCGCCGGTACGGGAGAGCGCCCGTCCATGAACGCCTGTATTATGTTCGCGTTTATCTCCACCCCGAACATCTGCTCGGAGCTTCCCGGAACGCTGTACTCGTCGCGGAGTCCGAGAGCATAAGCTCCGATAAGCACCACGCAGTCCCGGAACGCGCGCGGGTCAACCGTGCCGTCGAGCACGTCCGTTATCGGGATATGCTCGTAATCGTAAGGTCTTCCCGCATAGTCTATCCACATACAGCCCCGCTCGTCGAGCTCCGGGACGAAAGCCTCGGTGCCGGTGAGCTCGCAGTACCGTGTGTATGTGCGGTAGGATAGTACCTGCATGGTCTCGCCCTCAAAGCTCTCGGTAAGCCGTATGTTTCTGACAGCTCCATCGTCGCTCACCGCTACGTTGACAAAGCCGAGCTCCGCGGCATCTTCGACTATCGGCTTGCTCACAGAGTTTATGTGAGCGTAGTTGATATACCCTACGCCGTTCTCGTCGGTCTCATACTCGGCGGAGTAGTTGATGTGCTCGGCGGCGACGACCTTCCCGCTTTTCCGGCAGGCATCAATAAGCAGGTCGTCGGTCTCCTTGTCGATTTCTCCGAGAAGCTCGACATCTATCGCTATGACTGCGGGGTATTCGCCGAGCCGGTCGATAACGTCCGCGAATACGTCGCGCTTCCATGTGCCGTAGTTGCCGAGCATCGCGCGAGATTTGTCCGAGTCGTCGATCGCGATTATCTTGATCTTGTTGCTTACGCCGCGCGGCTGCTGATAGAGCAGGTCTCTTGCGTTCATGTCCAGCACCCCGAAAAGGTCGAAGCAGGACACGATGAACGCGAGAACGAAGCAGACAGCCGTGACGGCGATAAGCCTTATTTTTTTATCCTTTTTCATGTGCATCAGACTGTGACCATATTGCTGAATGTGTCGCCGGTAATTGGGAATTCTACCCATGCAAGGCGTGCGGGATTGCCGTTTGCGTCAACATCGTCCTGTACGACACAGGTAATGTCCATATACGCGCCGCAGCCGTTCAGACAGTAGAATCTTGCGGTGCACGCCGAATGGTCGCTGTTCCACCTGAACACGGGTTGGTTCGGCGAATCGTAATAGTACTCGCTGTAATCGTGATCGCATATCGTTATTCCAAGCTCGTTTGCTGTGGTGTATGTCGATCTTGTGACACCGTCAATGTCTGTGTATTCACAGGTATATACATGGTCGGAATCCGGTGTGATGACCTTCGCCGCCTGATGAACATAAGCGTCGCCGCATATGGAGCAGTACAGGAGAATTGTACATGTCACAGTATTGTCAGAGATGTCTATATCCCATTGCGGAACATAGGTCGGATCATTGTAAGGGGTATGTATGCCTGTCGCCGGCGTTGTCTCCGTAAACTTAACGGTGGATTCACAGTCCGGGCATGAATATACGAAACCGCCGCCGTGTGAGCAGGTCGCGTTCAGTGTGGATATATTCCAGTCGTCCGAAGCGGCTGTGCGGCCGCAGCCCGGACAAGTCAGCGTGGTAGTGTCGTCGGGAGTAGTCGGGTCAGACGGATCGGACGGTGTCGTCGGGTCGGACGGATCGGTCGGAGTCGTGGGGTCGGACGGATCGGTCGGGGTTGTGGGGTCGGACGGATCGGTCGGGGTTGTCGGGTCGGACGGATCAGTCGGGGTTGTGGGGTCGGACGGATCTGTCGGTGTTGTCGGGTCAGACGGATCGGTCGGAGTTGTCGGGTCGGACGGGTCGGTCGGAGTTGTGGGGTCGGACGGATCGGTCGGAGTGGACGGGTCAGACGGGGTCTCGGTCCCGGAGGACGAAGTATCGGTCGGAGGCGCATCAGTCCCGGGAGACGATGTATCGGTGGGTGATGTGTCCGTATCGGGTGTTCCTGATGTGTCGGGCGGCTGTGTTTCTCCGGATGTGCCGGTCACAGGATAGTAGGGTCCGGGGTTGTATCCCGGAGTGGTCGTGGTTGATGCGGAAGTCGTGGTAGTGGTTTCCGGAGTGGTAGTTGTGTCCGCGGAGGTCGTCGATACAGCGGTAGTGGTTACCGGCTTTTTCGTAGTATCGTCGTCCTCGTCGGGAGCGGTGGTTTTCTTTGTGGTGGTAGTCTTTTTGGTCGTGGTCTCTTCTTCCGTGGTTTCCTCGGTCGTGGTCTCATCGGTGGAGACGGTTGTCGAATCTGTGGTATCGGCGGAGCTCGTTGTGCCGGAAGGCGCAGTTATACCGTCAAAACCTGCGGGAGAAGTGGTGACCGTATTCCCGTCGCCGTTGTTAAGGTCGGGAGTTCCCGCGTCATCCGGGTCGCTGTCTGACGGGTCGTATACGGGAGGACGGGTGGTGTCGTCATCGCCGGACAGGTTTTCGGGGTCGGTATCGGGAACGAATGTCTCACCGCCGGAGCTTTCAGATCCGGACTCGTCATTTTCTCCGGTATTGTCGGTATTATCTGTCTCGCCGGTCTCACCGGGTTCGTCGGAAGATGTCTCGCCGGAGGTATCGCCGGTCGTACCGTCGCCTGTACCTGCATCAGACGGGCTGCCGGAGCCTTGTGCTGAGGTACCCTCGCCGAGCGGCTCGCCGGTGCGGTAGGATATGTATTTGGTATAGTCCACGCCGCGCGCCCGGAACACTTCTTCCATTTCCGCCTCGGTGAAGCATACGTCGTGACCGCTTCTTGCTGCGGCATAAACATCTATCAGAATGTCGGTATCGACCTCGTTTATGTCTATCGGGTCAACGTTGTCGCCTATAACGTCGTCTTTCTCCTCGATGTAGACGGTCGTCTGAGCGTCCATTCTGATAGTGGTCTTATAGCCTGCGTTCACACGGACATCTTCCTCCACCGGTGTGCCGTCGGGGAGGATTCGGTGTACGGAAATCGAGCCTCCGAAGGTATATACATCGGTGACCCACTCTCCGTTTTCATCCTGTCTTGCAACCGTCCGGAACATGGTGCCTCTTACCGAGAGCACGGAGTTCGGGGTCTTGACCATGTAGCTTTCGTTCGCGGCGAGGGGTCTTGATATCTCGTTGGAGAGCTGTCCGTATTCGAGATTTATGGAAGTTGACTTTCCGCCGTAGCCTATGGACTCGAACTTTGCGCGGCTCTTTTCTTCAAGCTTCACGAACTTTTCGTTATCGAGGGACATACGGCTGTAGCTCTCTATGGCGGTAGTCATGGTGAAACCGTCGGTAAGGTGCATATTGGGGTATGCCTTGTAGGTATCGCCGTTGTTCTCTACGGTGACATCGCCGACGATCTCCTTGACGCTTATCAGGTCGAAGAGCTCCTGCCCGCTGCCGAGCAGCACGAATAAAAGAACTCCGACCGCGATAAGCACAGCCGCCGTTATGACCGATATTATTATTACAGGCTTGCGGTTCCCGGTTGATGAAACAGACATATTTTAGCCCTCTCTGATGAAATTTACAGTGTATCCCGGCGCCGTTCCCGCTTGCGGGGATAGTTACGGGTAATGCTGATATAGCAGATCGTAAAAAAGGTATAATACTCTAACTATAATAATAACACATAATCATAGTTTTGTAAAGTATCTGCATCGCCGTTAATACCACTTTTTTATCCGCTTATACCGTGGCACAGATATATCCGGTGTGACGTCAGAACGGTATGACTTGCTCCGATCTTGAATAAACGCCCGATATATGCTTTGCGCAAACGAAGCGGCTCCCCCGCAGTACAGCAGGGGAGCCGCTTTAAAATGTCAGGATAAGCGTTGAGAGAAAAACAGTCGGCAGCTATCACTCTTTGGTCGCATCAGCCGGAGCCAGAGTCTTATCTGCCGCTCAACCGTGCCGGGTAATGCCTGCGCCGGGTGCGTCAATCCTTCTCAAGTACCTTGTATACGCAGGCTGCTATAGCCGCTCCGACAAGGGGACCTACGATGAATACCCAAAGGGAAGCGAGGGGAGCGCCGTTGCCTGTGATAGCCGCGAAAACAGCGGGAGCTATGCTTCTTGCGGGGTTCACGGATGTACCGGTAAGACCGATGCCGAGGATATGCACGAGGGTAAGGGTGAGACCGATGATAAGACCGCCGAAGGAGCCGTGGTTAGCTTTCTTGGAGGTCACGCCGAGAATGGTGAGCACGAAGATGAAGGTGAGGACTACTTCAACTATGAGTCCCGCAACGATGCTGTCGTTCACGCCGCCGAGCCCGTTGGCACCGAAGCCGCCGGTCTTGTCCTGGACCTGTCCGAGACCGAATATCGCCGCGAGAATGCCCGAGCCGGCAAATGCGCCGAGGCA
>JAFZOA010000352.1 GCA_017550775.1 Ruminiclostridium sp.
TAAAACTACATACCAGCGTATGAAACAGCTCTCAAAGAGAATATACCCTGCACTTGGGCATATTAGAGTTGACAAGCTGACAAGTCGGCAAATACAGCAGTTTATATCCGATCTTGCTCTCAACGGCAAGAATTTACAGACGGGTAAGCCGCTGTCCCGTAAGACGGTAGTTCATCATTTCAGCTTTATTTCCGATGTTCTGTCCTATGCAGTCAGAATGGAGATGATCCACGAAAACCCTTGCTGCCGTGTTATAGTACCCAAAGGCGAGAAGAAAGAGAAGGAAATCTATACTCTCGATGAGATCAGGAAGCTGTTCTCTATTGTAGAAACGGCTCCGATGAAGTACAGGACATTCTTTATTCTTTCAGTGTACAGCGGATTCCGCAGGGGCGAGATGTTAGGGCTTGAGTGGAAAGATGTTGACTTTGACAACAATGTAATAAGTGTACGGAGAACGTCCAACTACACAAAAGCGGACGGTTACTTTACCGATACTACTAAAACCAAGAAGTCACAGCGTTCTATGAAGTTTCCTGATCTCGTAATGGACTTGCTCTCAGATTGGAAATCCGAGCAGGAGCAGCAGGCAATACTTATGGGAAACAAGTGGGTCAACACCGACAGGCTGTTTACAAAGGACAATGGAGAACCGATGTTTCCGACTTTGCCGTATAAATGGCTTGAAAAGCTCTGTGAAAGGAACGAGTTACCGTTTTATGGCATTCACAGCATACGGCACTTCTACGCAAGCTCCCTTATCAATGCCAATGTCGATGTGGCTACGGTATCCAACGCATTAGGGCATAGCGCAATCTCGACAACAACAGGCATTTATCTCCACGCTTTTCAGGAAGCAAACGCAAGGGCAAGCGAGGCTATCGCCTCGGTACTCAACTTTGGTCCGAAAAAAGAAGATAAGGCAAAAGGCAATGTGGAAGATATAGCAAGTTAGAGCAAGAAAAATCGAGATTTATATGGACAAAAACCCCCGGGTATGGACAGGTATGGACAAACTATGGACAAAGCCCCTTTTACCGAGAAATAAGAAATCCGCGAAACCGCTTTAATAGCGGTCCCACGGACTCTAAGAGGTGGTCGAGGTGACGGGACTTGAACCCACGGCCTCTGCGTCCCGAACGCACATTTACAGGCGCTCCCAGTACACAAATGCGAAATTTTTGACACCCTATCTGACACCCAATACTGCACGATAGTGTGCAAGTGTATGGCACAATGCGTTACGCTTCGTCCACGTCATCAGAACTCGTATCTTGCTTATCTTTGATAAAAGTATTTAATTTTGTAATATTCTTTTCCTTGTGTTCCTCATTCAAGTGAGTATATATGCTCATAGTAGTTTCAATGTCTTTGTGTCCTGCTTGTTCTTTAGCGGTTAAAATATCTACGCCGGCCAGATACATCATCGTTATGAAAGTATGACGCAGCCAATGGGCTGTGAACTCCGGAATTATCATCGGGTGCGTTTCTTTGTTAGGGTCATATTTGGAAGGTCTTTTGCCTTCGTTCCCTAAATAATCTTGCCAATTGCCATACTGGATATTCAGATCGGTCAAATAACTCGACCACATTCTTTTCCACGCACTCTCGGTCATAAGACCGCCGTGCTGTTTCTGAACGACATATCCGAAATGAATGCCCGGAACATTCTGTAAGTATTCAACAAGAATATCGGGAATATACACTTTACGAACAGCAGCGTCAGTCTTGCCGTAGTCTTTAATGAAAGACTTGCTCTTGACGATCTCGACGAAACGTTCTACTCTGATGAACTTCTTGTTGAGGTCTATATCTGCCCATGTGAGTGCCATCAATTCCCCGCGGCGCAGCCCTGCATACATCATAATCATGGCCGCCGTCTGGGCGCGGTGAGGGAATTCCCTTATCCACCTCTGTTCTTCGTCGGTCAGAGCCCGGCGCTTTTCCGCTTTTCTCGCGGTCTTGGGAATTTTAACCGCCTCGACAGGATTGAAGTCTGTGACCCTGTTCTCGATAGCGAGTTTCATTATTTGTGATGCGCTATTCTTTATCTCTACCAACGTCGCGTGAGCATAAGGCTTGCCAGTGATCTTGTTTATGGCGGTGGTGTAGTTGTAAATAAGGCTTTGGAAATCGCTCATTCTTAACTTTGTGATTTCCATATCGAAAAGAGGTGCTAAATTATCATAGCGACACTTGTACGTTACATATCTTCCTGCGCTGACCTCGTTCTCTTTTGCGGTTAGCCACAGTTTCGCCCAATGACCGAAAGTATCTCGTTCTGCTGATAGATCGAGTCCTTTGCCGAGCTTGTGCTTTACTTCTTGTACCTTCTTTTCGAGTTCTCGGTTGTTCTGTGCATAGACGTACTTGTATCTTGGCTTTCCGTCCACGATGCCTAAATACACCTTGCTCTGAACTCTGCCGTCGTCGCGCTTTTTGTTTTTTGGCATAGCAAATCCCCCTTTTCTTGACAAATGCGGGAAATTGTGCTATACTATTACTTGAACTTGTAGTGGTTCGGGTAGAGGTTGCACAATCTCCCCAGCTCCGTATCTGTTCCCGCAGATACGGAGCTATTTTTATTCTTGACATCTTTTGAGTTCTAACCTCAATTTATTCTATCTCTTTCTTTTCGATAATACTCATAAGTTCATCTTCGTTTATTATGGGTATATTCAGTTCCCGTGCCCGCTCAATTTTCGTGTTTTGAGCATTATCGAGCGACACGAGATAAGATGTTTTCTTTGACACAGAGCCAGCGACTTTATTGCCGAGTTGCTCGATCCTCTCTTTTAATTTCCACCTATAGGTCGAATCACCTCCGGAAATAACAAATGTAGAAACTGTACAATTGTCATTTTTATCAATAATAGCAGGATTTGGCAGTTGTATTTTGGTTTTCGCTATAGGTGGTTCATTGTTAGAAGTATATCTTGCTATCGCAAGGTAATACATATGCTTGCAAGGTAGGGTACGACAAGCGAAGTCCGAACAAGTACAGCCGGAAGATGTTACTTCATAATATGATGAAGAACCTTGAACTATCCACATATCAGTCTGTCTATCGTGTCTGACAATCTTAATGTGTTTATCCATCGAATTTATTAGACGTTTATATTGTCCGTCACAAGACAATTGTTCCTCTGTCCAAATGTCAGAAAGGCATTTATTATCGATCAGAACTTTAGAAACACTTCTTGCCGCCCTGTTTTCTTCTTCCTCGATATGCAACTTTGCTTCTGCGGAGATCCGGTTGATTGTAGATTGAGATTGATTCAGTATTTCATATATATTGTCCATAAAATAACCGTCCTTAATGTAATCTGTTATTTTATAACGCTATGCGTTATTTGTAGTGACAAATCGTTTTGATTGTGTTATAATGTATTCACTGTCGGCAGAAAACAGAAAAGAGGTGATTCCGTTATGGACAAAGATGATACTGTGAATGATACATCTGACATTGAAGCGGCGCTGGCTTTGTACAATGATCTGCCGGACAGCAAAAAGAAACAGTTTATTCTTGTTCTTTTGAATCTCGCAGAAACCGAAGATAGCTGATAGCTTGACGGCGTTTCTCTTTTGGGAGCGAGGAAAGAATATTCATAGCCTCTCTATCATCAAGGTCGAGCTCACTGTCATTGGCGGTGGGCTCTATTCTTGTTATCGGAACATCTAATCCCATAAGCCAGGGCTCGGATACATCTAACGCTTTTGCTAATGCGTACAGATTATCAGATTTAGCTTTATAGGAGCCCGATATATAGTGACTGATTATCGACTTATCTATTCCTGTTCTTTTGGAGAGCTCGGTCTGCGTTATCTCTCTCAAAGCGATAGCTTCTTTCAGCCTTTCGTTAAACAGTGCCATTTTCATACCACCCTTCTATATAAGCGTAACATCATTGTATCACATTTTTTTCAAATAATCAAGAGTTTTTCAAAAAAAGTTGAGAATTTTTCAAAAAAGTGTTGACATTTCCTCAAATTTGTGGTAAGGTATAGAAAAGAGTTGAGAAATCGCAACTTAACGAACGGAGGTGAAAGAAATGGCAAAAACCAAAGTGAGAGAAAAGGTAGTCTTCGATTTTAGTCGTCTGCGTGGTAAAATAATCGAGCGTTTCGGCACCAGACAGAGCTTTGCAGACGCAATCGGGATTACTCCCACTACCATAGGCTGCAAATTAGATGGGGAAAGAACTTGGACGCAGGACGAAATTGTAACAGCCTGTGATCTTTTAGGTATTGCGTATACCGATATCCCCAGCTATTTTTTTGTCAGAAGAGTTGAGAAAACGCAACTTGAAGAAGCCGCTGTGTAAAAAGCCGGCTGTGTCATAAGAAAGGAGCTGATGATATGGCAAAGTCGAACAACATTACGGACTGGGCGCAGGTTCCTGTCGTGTTTGATGTCGCAATGGCATCGAGAATACTGGCTATCAATTACGACAAAGTGCGTCAGATGTGCAGAGATGGCATTATCCCTGCATATAAGATTGGCACGAACTCGTGGCGAATCAACAAGGACGAATTTATGGAATGGCTCGGTGCAAAGGAAAGGCGGGTGCGTGTCGGTTGAAAATCGTAACCGAAAAATCCGCGCCTACGACGGACAAGCAGTTCCGGGAACGGGAGCTGCCAAAGCAAAAAGAACACAAGGCGGAGAATACCGACGAGCATAAGGTATCTTTCCGAGATGTGTTCCGGGAAATACAACGAAAGGAGCAAAAGAATTGAAAGAAGGAAGAACATTACAGCAGTTGGCTGTTGAGATCAAGCGACAGCAGGCGGTGGCAAAGGACTTTCTCGCAGACACGGGCGCTCTGACTATGGAGACCGACAGCAGCACCACAAGGCTAACAATCGGGAACGGCGGTGACTTCGGAATAACCGACATAGCGCACGGTCAGATCGGAGAGTATTTGCAGATACCGGGCAAGTATTACGAGAAAATGAGGTCGGAAAGTCCGAAGCTGCTTGCGACAAATGTAAATCACTGGCTGCATCAGGTACCGCAGACCGAAGCTCCCGTACAGAAAATGGTGCGTACCCTCGACGGGAATGTGAGAGCGTTCCTCTCGAACAGATATCGCAGGATAGATAATGTGCAGGTCGCAGAAACCGTCCTGCCGATAATCAGCACAATGCAGGGGGCGGAAGTCAAGAGCTGCGAACTGACGGAACGCAAGATGTATCTGAAAGTTGTCAATCCTCGTCTCACAACGGAGATACGCAAGGGAGACGTGGTGCAGGCAGGCATCGTTATCAGCAACAGTGAGGTCGGTATGGGGTCGGTGAGCGTTTCGCCGCTTATATACCGTATGGTCTGCTCCAATGGAATGATCGCGCAGGACGGCAATGTGCGCAAGTACCACATAGGGCGCGTGAATGAGGCTGATTACGATATGGGAATATTCCGTGACGATACCATAGCCGCAGACGACGCAGCATTTATGATGAAAGTCCGCGACGCGGTATATGCGGCTGTCGAGCAGGCGATATTTGAGCAGATAGTCAGCAAAATGCGCGAAGCTACCGAAGCGAAGATTGACAACGGCGCAATGGTGCCGAAAGTCATAGAGTTAACCTCAAAGGACTATTCCATAACACAGTCGGAGAGCGAGGGCGTTCTCGGGCATCTGATTGAGGGCGGCGATCTCACCTTATACGGAGTGTCGAACGCAATCACACGGTACGCACAAGATGTAAAATCCTATGACCGCAGTACAGAGCTTGAAGCAATCGGATTTAAGGTGCTGACAATGCCGAAGAAACGGTGGTTTCAGAACCTTGCGATAGCGAGGAAAGAAAATGTATAGGTGCGAAAGATGCGGCCGCGAGTTCGACGAGCCCGGTACATACAAAGATTATCGCGGCGAATACTGGGGCGTACCCTGTTGGGAAGATATGCCGTGTTGCCCCTATTGCGAAAGCGGAGACTTTGACAATATCGAGAGCGAGGAATACGCTTGGCCGGAAGAAGAGGAGGAAGAATATGACGACGATGAAGAATAACAGAACGGTGAAAGGGGTGAGAATAAGATGATCTATAAGACCTGTCCCGACTGTGGCGCAAATCTCGACCCAGGCGAAACCTGTGACTGCACAAAAGAAAAGAAGCTGCCCGCGACCAACGACACAGCTTCAATTCAAACACAAACAGACAACGGTAAAACCGCGTCTGAGTACAGTATAGCAGATTTTCCCGAAATTGTCAAGTCGTTCGACCTGCGGGATTTGCGCCAGAAGAAAGAGCTGACCGTCAAGGACATTATCGCTGTATTGCAGCCGGAGTTCCCGGGATTCGACAAAACCGTGAACAGCAAGGCAGAAAATCCGCATAAGTACGGCGTGACGCTCTACTACAAGGCAGTTGACATTGTCCTGCGCAAGTTCGCGCCGGAAATGCTCACAAAGGAAAAGCGCCGCAGGAACGGCTATCACAAGCTGACCGCAATGCTCTCCTGCCGAGTTGATACCGATACATACATCGGTTCAAAGCAGCAATAAAGAGAGCCGGATATGAGACCGTGCAAGCGGCGTTGACGGAAATCACAATCAAGTTTATCGAAACGGAGGAAAACAATGGAAAATGAGATCATAGACGCTGTTCCGGTAGAGGAAGGCTCTCTGATCGTAGTTGAGCAGTTGCCTATCATTAAGCAGCAGCTCCAGCAGATCAAGGAGAAGTTCTCGGAAGAAACGGCAAGAGCCAAAGAAATGGAGTGTACAGAGGACACATTGAAGTCTGTCAGAGCGACCCGTGCGTACATATCCAAGATATTCAAGGCTCTGGAA
>JAFZOA010000353.1 GCA_017550775.1 Ruminiclostridium sp.
ACCCGCAGGTATTCTTACTTGACGAGCCGCTGTCCAACCTCGACGCAAAGCTTCGTGCACAGATGAGAACCGAGCTCTCCAAGCTCCATAAGAAACTCGGTACAACATTCATCTACGTTACACATGACCAGATCGAGGCTATGACGATGGGTGACCGTATCGTCGTTATGAAGGACGGTTATATCCAGCAGATCGACTCTCCTCTGAACCTCTATGAGAACCCCGTAAATAAGTTCGTTGCAGGATTCATCGGCACACCTCAGATGAACTTCATCGACGCTAAGCTCATCATGATGAACGGCAAGTTCACCGTTGAGTTCGGCTCCGAAGACACCAAGACCTCCAGAGGCAGAAAGTTCTATGTTGAGATCCCGTCCGCTAAGGCTGATCCCGAGGCTCTCAACTACTACGTTGACAAGGACGTTATCCTCGGTATCCGTCCCGAGAGCATCCACGATGAGGAAATGTTCATCTCCTCCGCTTCCACAGGTATCATCGAGGCTAACGTAGATGTAACCGAAATGATGGGCGCAGAGACCTACCTCTACCTCACCTGCGAAGGCAACCCGATCACAGCAAGAGTTTCGCCTCGCTGCGCAGCTCGTCCGCAGGACGTAGTAAAGCTCGCTATCGACCCGAACAAGATCCACCTGTTCGATGCTTCCGACGAGCACGCTATCCTTTCATAAGCAATTACCGGATGCCGTACCGCAGCAATGCGGTACGGCATTTTTGTCTCTCAAAATCAGAAAACAATGTATCTTATAAGGAGTTTATATGAGCGAAATTACACCGCGTCCCGCCGCGGAGATCAAAGCGGAATACATCTCGGTCTTTAACGAATACATAAAGCGTGAAGGGGCGGACAAGCTCCTCGCTTACCTCACCGACAAGTCCGATTTCTTCGCCGCGCCCGCAAGCACCCGCTACCACAGTGCCTATGAGGGCGGGCTCGCACAGCACTCCCTCAACGTGTACTACTGCCTTAAGGACTACCTCGCGCGGCCGAGAGTAAAGGGCGTGTTCAAGGTGAAGGAATACTCCGACGAGACAGTAGCCCTTGTCGCGCTGCTGCACGATATCTGTAAGACAGACTTCTACAAGGTGGACTACCGCAACGCCAAGAACGAACAGGGGCAGTGGGAGAAAGTGCCGTTCTACCGCATCGAGGACGCGCTCCCTTACGGACACGGTGAGAAGTCGGTGTACATGGTGAGCGGATTCGTGCGGCTGTCCCGGGACGAGGCTATGGCGATACGCTGGCACATGGGGTTCTCCTACGGCGGTATAGAAGACCGCAATACCATAGGAAAGGCATTTGAGATGTACCCGCTCGCGTTCGCGCTCTCCACCGCGGATATGGAAGCGTCGTACTTCCTTGAATAGCCGGCTGTATATTAGGCGTCCTCCGGAACTGTCAACTGGCGGTTTGGGAGGGCGCATTATTTATCCATGCGAAAAGTTCAAAAAACTGTTGTAATTTTGACAGAGATATGATATACTGTTATAGGGTGTGACAGCATATTTTGTGACCTGCGACTGCGCAGACACAAGATAGCGGCGCTTACAGTTACCCTTACAAATAGAGAAAGAAAGAAAGAAAGAAACAAAGGGGGACGGAAATTGGCAAACCTGACAGAAAAAGCAATCAAGGCTTCGGTGCTTAAGCTCCTGAACGAGAAGCCGGTCAGCCAGATAACTGTCAAGGACATCGTTGAGGACTGCGGGATAAACCGCAACTCGTTCTATTATCACTTCCGCGACCTTCCCTCGCTGATCGAGAAAATGGTCATGGAGCAGGCGGAGCAGCTTATCGAGCAGTATCCGTCGATAACCTCGCTTGAGGACTGCGTGGAAGCTGTGCTAAGCTTCGCAATGAACAACCGCAAGGCGGCAATGCACATCTACAACTCCATTAGCCGCGATGTCTATGAGCAGTACCTGTGGCGAATGTGCGAACACACCGTCACAAAGTACATTGACAGCAACCTCGGAGACTATGCGGTAAGCGGCTATGACCGCGAGGTCATCATCAATTTCTACAAATGCGCCTGCTTCGGGCTGATACTCGACTGGCAGCGCAACGGCATGAAGAGTGATGTGAAAAAGCAGTATCTGCGGATGTTCGAGCTTAGAAAAGACATTATAGAGGAATTTATCGCCGCCGACAAGGGCGAAGGAAAAACGGAAACAAGCTGAGCAAAACACTTTGACAGCACATAAAAGATTAAAAGAAAGGATACAGAAAATGGCAAAAGCTTCATCTTCAAAAAAGACAGTAGAAAAGCCCATGACCTCAGATGAAAGAAAAAAAGCTCTTGATACCGCGCTCGCCCAGATAGAAAAGCAGTTCGGCGAGGGTTCGGTAATGAGAATGGGAGAAAAGTCCAACCTTCATGTTGAGTCCGTCCCCACCGGCTCTATCGGTCTTGACATGGCTCTCGGCATCGGCGGACTTCCGAGAGGACGAATAACCGAGATATTCGGGCCCGAATCCGGCGGTAAAACAACGGTAACACTTCAGGCTATCGCTGAGGTACAGAAGCTTGGCGGAAACGCGGCTTTCGTTGACGTTGAACACGCGCTCGATCCGGTCTACGCGAAAGCTCTCGGTGTTGACGTGGATCAGCTCATCGTATCACAGCCGGACTCCGGTGAAGACGCGCTCGATATTATGGAGGCTCTCGTTCGCTCCGGCGCAATAGATATCATAGTGCTCGACTCGGTAGCGGCTATGGCTACAAAAGCCGAGATCGAAGGCGATATGGGCGACAACTTCGTCGGCGTGCAGGCGAGACTTATGTCCGGAGCTATGAAGAAGCTCACGGCGGTGATCTCAAAAACAAACACCGTTGCTATCTTCATCAACCAGATACGCGAGAAGATCGGTATAATGTTCGGCAACCCAGAGACAACGCCAGGCGGCAGAGCCCTCAAATTCTATTCTTCCGTCCGCATTGAGGTGCGCAAGGGAGAAGCGATAAAGGACGGCGCGGACACCATAGGCTACCGCACCAAGTGCAAGGTCATCAAGAACAAGGTCGCACCGCCCTTCAAGAGCTGTGAGTTCGACATGATCTTCGGCAAGGGCATCTCCCGCACCGGAGAAGTTCTCGACTACGCAACAGAGCTCGATATAATCACCAAATCCGGCGCGTGGTTCAGCTACAACGATATGCGCATAGGACAGGGCCGCGAGAACACCAAGAAGTTCCTCGACGACAACCCCGACGTGATGCGCGAGATCGAGGAGAAGATCAAGGCTCTCTCCGAGAACATAGACAACGACGACGCTCCGGCGGATACAGGCTCTGCCGGTTCGATGAGTGTTCCCGCCGATACCGGGGACAGCGGCGCTTCCGACGATAAGCCCAGGCGCGGCAGACCGAAGAAGAGCACAGTGGTAGTGGACGCGGCGGACGACGACTTTGACGAGTTCTCCATAGACGACGATGAGTAAACCCGACGAGGACGCGAGGAAGTACGCAATGCGGCTGCTCGGCGGCAGGGACTACGGGAGAAACGAGCTCGCCGCAAAGCTCAGCGAGCGGTTCAGTCATGAGGAAGCCGATGCGGCGGTCGAAGCTATGTGCGAGTACGGGTATGTCAACGATACGCGATATGCGGACAAGCTCGCGGCGAAGTACATCACCGTGAACCGGTACGGCAAGAGCCGCGCCGCGCTGATGATGCGGCAGAAGCTTCTCGACCCGGAGACGATACGCGGCGCGCTCGGGAAATACGACCGGGAGGATATGACCGCGGAGATAGCCGTGCTGCTCCGGAAAAAGTATTACGACAGGCTTTTTCTCGAAGGCATGGAGGGGAAAAAGGAAAGACAGAAGGTCGTGGCGGCGCTGGCGCGCAGGGGCTACGGACTTACGGACATAAAAGCCGCTCTTCGCGAGGTGATGAGCGGTCTTGACAACGAGGAGGAATGAAAAATGGCATTTTGCAAGAGCTGCGGAGGACAGCTTCCCGACGGAGCCAACAACTGCCCGAGCTGCGGGGCTCCCATAGCTGCTCCCGGCTTCAACAATAATCAACAGTATCAGCAGCAGGGCGGCGCGCCCTACGGACAGCAGCAGTACCAGCAGCAGGGCGGTCAGCAGCAGTACTACCACAACACCAATGCCGGTACAACTGAGGCTTTCCTCGGGAAAGACCATACCGCCGAGTATGACCCCGCCGATATCGCGGCAAACAAGGTGGCGTGCGGCTTCGCGTATATCCCGATCATGTTCTGGCTCCCGTTCGCGGCTGCACCGGGCTCACCCTACGGCAAGTTCCACGCAAATCAGGGACTTGTGTTCTTCATAGTGTGCATCGCGATCAGCGTGGTGTCCAGCGTTCTCGGCGCTCTGTGGGCTATCCCGGCGATAGGTACGCTCTTCACCGTGCTTTCGAGGATAATCTCGGGGCTCGGCGGACTCTGTGAGCTTGGTTTCCTTATCTACGGAATGGTCAACACGTTCTCCGGCAAGGCGGTCGAACTGCCGCTTATCGGCCGCATAAACATTCTCAATAAGTGATAGGTTTTCCGCAACAATAATACGGGTGCAGGGCTTAGAGCTCTGCACCCGTTCGTGTTTATGAACACCGGAAGAAAAACGCCGTTTCCCGCAGCCACGGAAAACGGCGTTTAATGCTTTGTTATTGTTTCTTGCCCATGGCAAGCTTCTCGCCTATCACCTTGATAGTGTTCGTCACAAACGAGTTCACGATGAATGCGTCAAAGTAGATACCGAGCATAAGCGCGTCCGACGCGAAAGAGTGAGTATCGGCATCCTTGAAGCCGCTGCAGAACTTGCAGAGAATGTGGTTCCCGTCAGCCTTCTTGGCGAAATCGTAGTGATACCCGTAGCGACACGCCTCATTGACGCATACGCACGCGCAAGCTGCGATAAGCTCGATAGCCATGTATATCACAAATGTCATTGCCGCGATATTCGATATCTTCTTGTAGAGCACCGGGTCGATGTCCGACTCGCCCTTTTCGTAGATGTGTCTGAATATCATGAACGCGAAGCCCGCTATAAGTACGAGAATGCTCAGGATGATGACAATGAGCGGTATTACAGGTATTTCAAGCCTGCTTAAAAACAGTCCTAAGATCATAGATCCACACTTCCTTTCCTTATCACTTCATCGGCATATAGGGGAAGTGCTTCCCCACGATGAGACCGGCGAACGAGAACAACGGATTGAACAGGAAGTAGAGCCACCAAGCCGAGCCGTTGGAGATAAGCTCGAAGGAACCCATTATGAAGAATACCGCCACAAACACCACAAAGAGTCCAAGATCTATGAATGCGAACAGCTTTGTGCGTTTCAGATACAGAAGTCCGACGCATACCAGCGACGCTATCGTGTAGAAAGCCTGAACGAACATACATATCTGTAATCCGCCGAAGTTTTCGTCAAGTATTGACGATGTAGCGTTGAAGCCCGTCGCGTTGCTCACGAGATCGTTCAGGTCGGTCGCCCCGAAGAGGAGCGCGACTATCGCCCCGAGCACCATGAATGTTCCTATACAGTAAAATGCTATCCTTACAAGCAGATAGCCTTTGAGCGCGAGACCGAACTCGTCTTCGACAAATTCTCCGCCTCTCTGGGTCTGATCGTACTGTTCACCTGTAAGCTCAGCCATATAATAACCTCGTTTCTGTTTGAAAATAGGCATAATGCCACACTAATA
>JAFZOA010000354.1 GCA_017550775.1 Ruminiclostridium sp.
ATAGAGGCATGCCGGTACTACTTTGCCCAGACCGGAAGGCGGATAAGCTTTGAGTTCGCGCTGATCTCGGGTGTGAACGACGACCCGCAGACAGCGAAGGAGCTTGTGAAGCTTCTGAAGCCGGTCTCGCCGTGTCACGTCAACCTTATCCCCGTCAACGAGATACGGGAGCGCGAGTACCGCCGCAGCGACAAGGTGCGGGAGTTCATGAAGCTGCTTACGGACAGCGGCATAAACGCGACTGTGAGGCGCACTCTCGGGGCGGATATCAATGCCGCCTGCGGACAGCTCAGAAGAGACAGCGCCGGAAATTGATATTCAGATAAATGCCCAAAAATGTAACCGGTTTGTAAGAAATTTGTAACCATTTTACAGTTGATTTCTTTACGAAAAGAGTGTATAATAGATAAGATAGGCATAGTGTTTCCATGCATGAAGCGCTGTGATAACGTATGATGTATATTACCCGTAGAAAAGAGGGTCTGTTATGAAATGCTTCTCAAAAACCGATATTGGTCTTAAAAGGTCCGAAAATCAGGACAGAGTATGGACGGACATGCTCGAAGAGGACGCCGTTGCGGTGATCCTGTGTGACGGCATGGGCGGTGAGAACGCCGGAAGTGTCGCGAGCGAGATGACCGTGGAGTTCATGTCCGACAGGATAAGAAAAGGCTTCCGCGGAAACATAAACCGGAATTTCATACGCAACCTGCTGATAACATCGGTCACCGCCGCGAACAGTCTTGTGTTCGACCGCGCTTCCCGTGAATCCGACAAGTACGGCATGGGAACGACCTGCGTCGCGGGGATAATCTACGCCGGTAGAGCCTATATCATAAACGTCGGCGACAGCAGAGCATACCATATTTTTGATGACAGCATACAGCAGATCACCAAGGATCATACTTATGTAAGAAAGCTTGTGGAACGCGGCGAGATCACCGAGGAAGAGAGCAAGATACATCCCGACCGCAACCGTATCACGCGTGCGGTAGGTGCGGAGCGCAACATAACCCCCGACTACTTCGAGATTGACCTTGAAGAAGGGCATATCCTGCTGTTCTCGTCGGACGGACTCCACTCCTACGGCGACGACGCGGAAATAGCGGAGCTTATCGTTAACAATCCGATCTCCCGCGTCTGCGACCTGCTTATAGATTACGCTCTCGCAAACGGCGGAAGAGACAATGTTTCCGTCGCGGTAGTTGAGGTCTGACATATCACTACATATTTACAGATAATAAGTAATGTCCTATGAAAGGAACTGAGCTTAATGGACAAGAACATCGGAAAGAAGCTTGACAACCGATATGAGCTTACCGAGCTTATCGGTGTCGGCGGAATGGCTGATATATACAAAGCCACCGATCTTACAGAGAACAAGACCGTTGCGGTCAAAATACTGAAAAATGAGTTTGCGAAGAGCGAGGACTTTCTGCGCCGTTTCAGGAACGAGTCCAAGGCTATCGCGCTGCTTTCACATAAGAACATAGTAAAGATCTACGATGTCGGATTCACGGATAAGATCCAGTACATCGTAATGGAATATATCGACGGTATAACCCTCACGGAGTATATCGAGCGTCAGGGAGTGCTGAAATGGCGCGATGCCGTGCATTTCACCACTCAGATACTCCGTGCGCTCCAGCACGCCCATGACAGGGGTATCGTACACCGCGATATCAAATCCCAGAATGTAATGCTTCTCGCGGACGGCACGATCAAGGTCATGGACTTCGGTATCGCGCACTTCAACCGAGAGACCGACAAGACTATCTCCGAAAAGGCTATAGGCTCCGTGCATTACATCAGCCCCGAGCAGGCAAGGGGAGAGGTCACCGACGAGAAGAGCGATATCTACTCCGTCGGAGTAATGCTGTATGAGATGCTTACCGGAGTTAAGCCCTTCGACGGCGATAACCCAGTGTCTATCGCGCTCAAGCATATGCAGACCAAGCCCCGAAAGATGACCGAGATCAACAGCGATATCCCCGAGGGTCTTGAAGAGATAACGATGAAGGCGATGCAGAAGGTACCGTCGGAGCGTTATCAGACCGCCGGCGAGATGATTAAGGATATCGAGGAGTTCAAGAAGAACCCGAGCATTGTCTTCGAGTACAAGTATTTCTCCACCGACGGCTCCACCAAGTATTTCGACAAAATAACTCCGGAGACCATCAAGGGACAGCAGCAGTCCCACAAGCCAAAGAAGCGCACTATCGAGCCGGACGACGACGGTGACGACAGCTTCGACGAGGAGGATTACGAGGACAACGAGGAGTACTTCGACGACGAGTTCTACTACGAGCGCCGCAGACGTTCCCCCGTGCTCCCGATTCTTTTCGCCCTTGCGACCGCGTTCGTCATCATGACCGCGTGGCTCATATACACCGTGGTGACCACCAATGTGGGGCGTATCGAAAGCTCCGCGGGCGAGGAAGTCAAGATGCCGAGCCTGCTCAACATGACGTGGGACGAGGTGCTTACCGAGTACGGCGACTTCAACCTTACTCCGACGCTCAAATATGACTCCAAGTACCCAAAGAACGTGGTCATGAACCAGAGCGTTATGCCCGGAAGAACGATAAAGAAGAACCAGAACGTCGAGGTCACGGTAAGTAACGGACCGAAGCTGGTCGAAATAGAGGATTACATCGAGAAGCCCATTAACGACGTTATAACGATGCTGTCAAGACAGGATCTCAAATACGAGATCATAAGACAGGACGACGATGATGTACCCGCAAACTGCATAATCCGCACCAACCCCGGAGCTCATGAGTTCGTTGAGGTCGGAACGACGGTCACCTGCTATGTAAGCAACGGCGCAAGTGACGAGACGACCGCCGTACCGCAGCTCATCAACCTTTCTCTCGCAAGCGCGGAGCTCAGAGCCAAGGAGTACGATATCCTGCTCACCGTAGTGCGCGAACCGAGCAGCGAGGTCGAGGAGGGCAAGGTTATCCGCCAGAGCATCGAGCCTACCACAGTCGTAATCAAGAACACCATGGTTGAGATCGTTGTCAGCAGCGGCGGCGAGGAAGCCCGTGAAGCGACCATAAAGGTCAACATCAAGGGTGTCGCGGCGGGCGAGTTTGAGTTCAAGTACTACATTGACGGTACGCTCCAGGAGAGCATGACCGAGGTGAAGAACCTGAGTCTTATAGACAACTTTGTCTGGACGTTCAGCAACAGCGGTCAGCATGAGTACGCGGTAAGAGTCCGCTCGCTTGATACCGGCGCCGAGGGTACCTTCTTCAACTGCCGTGTTGATTTCAGCAATGTTGACGATAAGGGCGAGCCGGTCAAGTACTGGGGCGAGGACAATGCCAACTTCAACGGCAAGGTCTTCAAGCAGCTTCTTAACGCCGTACCGGCGGACGGTGACGGAAACGACAACAGCAATTCCCGCAGAAGCGAGAACGATGACGATACGAACGGGGATAACGCGGATAACGAAGAGGAGGAGATCATAAGCTCCGACGACGATATCCCCGTGATACCTGACGACAATCAGATAGTGGCGGAAGGCTGATGAAGAAGCTTGACGGTAAGATCATAAGGTCGGTGGGCGGCATCTACCGTACCGAGACCCCGGAG
>JAFZOA010000355.1 GCA_017550775.1 Ruminiclostridium sp.
ATAAAGAGGTACGGCTCATAGGGTGCGAAGCGGCCGGGAGAGGCATCGACACCTTCGAAACGGCGGCTACCATCAACACCGGGAAAATGGGGATCTTCCACGGCATGAAATCCTATTTCTGCCAGGATGAATACGGCCAGATCGCGCCGGTCTATTCGATCTCGGCGGGACTGGATTACCCGGGGATCGGACCGGAGCATGCGAATCTCCATGATATGGGAAGAGCGGAGTATGTGCCGGTGACGGACGAGGAGGCGGTGAACGCGTTCGAGTTCCTCGCAAAGACCGAGGGCATTATCCCCGCGATAGAGTCCGCGCACGCAGTTGCACACGCTATGAAGATAGCTCCCGAAATGGGGAAGGACAAGATCATCGTCATCACGATCTCCGGGCGCGGAGACAAGGACTGCGCGGCGATCGCGCGTTACAGAGGGGAGGATATCTATGAGTAATACAGCCAAAGCCTTTGCGAACGGCAAGGCGTTTATCCCGTTCATAACCTGCGGAGACCCCGACCTTGAAACCACCGGGAAGATAGTCCGTGAAATGGTGAAGAACGGCGCAGACCTGATAGAGCTCGGTATTCCGTTCTCCGACCCGACTGCGGAAGGCCCCGTGATACAGGGGGCGAATATCCGAGCGCTGTCCGGCGGAGTAACGACCGACAAGATATTTGAGTTCGTGAAAGAGCTTCGTACCGACGTTACCATACCGCTCGTATTCATGACCTACGCGAACGTGGTGTTCTCCTACGGCATCGAGCGCTTTGTGCAGAAATGCGAGGAGGTGGGTATCGACGGCATTATCCTCCCGGACGTACCGTTCGAGGAGAAGGAGGAGTTCGCCCCGACCTGCCGCAAGTACGGCATAGACTTCATCTCGCTCATAGCTCCTACATCAGAGAACCGCATCGAGACCATTGCCGGCAATGCGGAGGGCTTCCTCTACATAGTGTCCAGCCTCGGTGTCACCGGTGTCCGCAGCGAGATAAAGACCGACATAGCTTCCATGACAGAGACTGTCCGCAAGTACTGCAAGGTTCCCTGTGCGGTAGGCTTTGGTATCTCGCGCCCGGAGCAGGCGGCGAAAATGGCGGCGCTCTCGGACGGCTGCATCGTAGGCTCGGCTATCGTGAAGATAGTCGCCGAGCACGGTAAGGACGCGGCTCCTTACGTCGGAGAGTACGTAAAGAGCATGAAGGAAGCTATATAACAGCGTTTACCTCAGATGAGAGGGTGGCGGGCTATCCGCGGTCAACTGCGCCACAGACGGCGCACGGTGAAAGAGAAAGGCGGTTAGTGACTGCGAACTTTGAGCAAACCGCAAAAAAACACTTGATTTTTTCTGTCGGATTTGGTATAATGTACTCAGCGGTAAGTATGCCGCTCGGAAATCACATGATCTAACGCAAAAAATAAGGAGGAACTACCCATGGCTTATAAGATCTCAGCTGAAGAATGCATCGCTTGCGGCGCTTGCGCGGACGGATGTCCCGTAGAGGCTATCTCTGCCGGTGACGCATATTCCATCGATCCTTCCAAGTGCATAGACTGCGGCGCTTGCGCAGACGCTTGCCCTGTAGGAGCACCCAAGGCTGAATAATCAGTGTACTTATAAAACGAGCCGCGAGCCAACAGGCTTGCGGTTTGTTTTTATGTCCCGGAAATCGCCAAATGTAACAAAACTGTAACCGGGAACCTGTACAAAAGGCTGAAAAGAGCCTTACCCCCTAAAGTTTCCGGCTTTCCTGACGATATAATATAAAATCGGAAAAGCAAGGATGCAGACAGAAAGTTCCCGAAGCCGGTCACGGAGGACAGAAGCCGAGGGGTAGGACACGGAGGTCTTGAGGAAGAACAAATGTGCGTCACGGACGACGCTTAACATCTTCCCAAAACCATGAATATTTTTTCTATATATATGGGAACCCCCGCCGCAGAAGCGGCGAGGGCTCTTTCAATTTCTATCAGTTTTTTCCGCCGTGGAGCTGGCAATACAAAGCAACTCAGCTTCTCCTGATTATCTCCATGCACATTCTTCCGTTGTGGTACGGGCATTTCCACGGATCTACCGTCGGCTTCGCACTGTCGGGGCTGCCGTTTTCGAGTATCTGCGAGTACCACTCTCCGCCCTCGCGCCGGTCGATGATCTCGGATTTGATGTTCTCCCAGAGCGCGCCGGAAATGTCGAGATAACGCTGCTCGCCGTACTTCTCCCAGCCGTTCAGGAAGCCGATAACGCCTTCCGCCTGGACCCACCAGATATGCATTTTGCTGATCTTGTCGTTGTCGCGCTCGTTGTTGAGTGCGCCGTTCTCGAATGCGATATCGGCGATGTTCCTTACCACCGCCTCGTTCATCTCACGAACCCTTGCTGTAAGAGCGTCGTCGCCGATCACCTCACAGGCGCGGTCGATGAGCCAGGTCGCCTCGATGTCGTGCCCGTAGGAGTGTATATCGCCGATCACGTTAAGCTCACGGTCGAAGAATACGAGCAGGCGGCTTTCAGGCTTGTAGTATATCTTGTCGAGGAAGATACCGATCTGGAATTTAAGCCGGTTGAGCACTCTCTCGTCGTTGCTCACGCGGTAAAGCTCGGTGTACGCTTCGAGCAGGTGCAGCGTCGTATTCATGGTCTTGTCCGCCATGAGCCCGTTCTCGGAGAGCGCGTCGTTCGGAATGAGCTTCCAGTCCGCGGACATTGCTTCGAGGTATGCCACGTCGTCGGTACAGTTCTTCTCCACCGTCTCGAATATCTCCAGAGCGAGTTTGAGCGCGTTGTCGTCCTTGGACGCGTCGTAGTAGCTTGCGAGGGCGTAGATGAAGAACGCCTGACAGTAGGTGTGCTTCATGCTGTCGGAGACTGTCCCGTCCGCGTTCATGAGCCAGTACACGCCGTCGTTGACCGGGTCAACGCAGTATTTCCGCATGAACTCGAAGCAGTGTCTTGCGTTGTCGAGGCACTCCGGGTCGCCGAGCACGAGGTAGCAGTTCGAGAAGAACCACAGTATGCGAGAATGCAGTATTACCCCTTTCTCCGCGTTCCTGTCGAGCTTCAGATCAAAGTCCATGTACCCGTAGAACCCGCCGTTCTCGTTGTCCCGGAGCCTGCTCCAGAACGGGATAATGTGTTCGGTGAGTTCTTTTCTTGCTTCGCTGACTATACCCATAGTAGTATCCTTTCCTGCTTTACGCTGTTCTTTTAAACTCAGACTGTATTTGCTGCCGTTTCTTGACCCGGTATACGGTGGTAAGGGAACAAATACATCTGTATGTTGACGTAATATTGTTTTTATGATGACCGTGCCGCATGGCTGAAAACGTTTTCTGTCTGCGGCGGTAAAAACGCGGCAAGAGCCGATCTATGCAGTCTTGCCGCGATAGTTTTTTATTCGGCGCTGTCCGGCTTCTTAGGAGCGCCCTTGCGAGCGTCCTTTCTTGCCTGCTTTTCGGGGGAGCGTCTTACCGTTCCCTGCGGCATATTCGGGCGCATTACCTGAACTCTCTGAGGCGCGCGTCTGTCCTGCGTAAGTCTTGCGGTGAGGATAGCGCGGGCGGTGTCCTCGCGGATCGCGGCGATCATCTCGTCGAACATCGCGAAGCCCTCGAAGCGGTACTCAACTACCGGATCCTTCTGACCCATTGAACGCAGGTAGATGCCGCGTTTGAGCTCGTCCATAGCGTCGATGTGATCCATCCACTTCTGGTCAA
Source organism: Ruminiclostridium sp. (assembly GCA_017550775.1). The sequence goes on from JAFZOA010000355.1 coordinate 3,711, forward strand.
CGTTTCTGAGCAGTACCACACGTTCGAGCTCACGCATGATCTCGGAGCCGTACTCCGCTTCCTTCGCGGCGTAGATAGCTTCCGCGCGCTCGGTAAGAGTCTCTGTGATGTCGGATTTCTTCACGTCGTTGAGCTCATCGCTTGTATAGGTGAGGTCGTCGGGAGTGGTAAGAACGCCGGCGTAATGCTCTCTGAGACCGGTAAGG
>JAFZOA010000356.1 GCA_017550775.1 Ruminiclostridium sp.
CACCTCATAAAGGCAGCTCTCGGCGTGGATTACGGCGAGATCGAGACTATGGCGCACTATAAGGCCGCAGAGCGCATTCTTCCGGGCGTTGAGTTCATTCTCGACATCGGCGGACAGGATATGAAGTGTATGCGCGTCAAGCACGGCGAGATCGAGAGCATACTGCTCAACGAGGCCTGTTCGTCGGGCTGCGGCTCATTCATCGAGAACTTCGCAGCGGCGCTCGGAATGACGAGCCGCGAATTTGCGGAGATAGGTCTTGAAGCCGAGCACCCCGTCGATCTCGGCTCACGCTGTACGGTATTCATGAACAGCCGCGTAAAGCAGGCTCAGAAGGAGGGCGCGTCCGTCGCGGATATCTCCGCCGGACTCAGCTATTCCGTCGTCAAGAACGCCCTGTTCAAGGTCATCAAGATACGCGACCCGAAGCAGATGGGCGAGAAGATAATCGTTCAGGGCGGCACCTTCATGAACGCGTCGGTGCTCCGCGCCTTCGAGCTCACCTGCGGACGCGAGGTGGTACGCCCGGACAAGGCGGGTCTCATGGGCGCATACGGAAGCGCGCTTGTCGCCATGCAGCGCGACGACGGCACGGGGAGTACCATATCCCCGCCGGAAAAGCTTGAAAACTTCACTATACAGAAATCCACCGCAAGATGCGGAAGATGCTCCAACAACTGCCTGCTCACGATAAGCAAGTTCTCCGACGGAAAGCGCTTCATCACCAACAACCGCTGCGAGCGGGGAGCCGGTACAGGCGGCGGAAAAGCTACCTTACCGAATATGTACGACTTCAAGTACAAGCGGCTGTTCGACCACTACACGCCGATACCGAAGGAAGACGCGAAACGTGGAGTTGTGGGCGTTCCGAGAGTCCTCGGAATGTACGAGAACTATCCGTTCTGGTTCACCTTCCTGACGGAGCTCGGGTACAGCGTGCTGCTCTCGCCGAAGTCCTCGCGCGATATCTACGACATGGGCATCGAGACCATGCCGTCGGAGTCGGTATGCTATCCGGCGAAGCTCTCCCACGGTCACATCGAGTGGCTGCTCAAAAACGGGGCGGACTTCATATTCTACCCGTCCCTCACCTATGAAATGGACAACGGCGGCAAGGGTGACAACCATTACAACTGCCCTGTTGTCGCGACCTACAGTGAGGTAATAAAGAACTCGGTTCCCGCGCTTCGTGACAAGAACGTGCGGTTCATGAACCCGTTCCTTCCGATATACGACAAGAAGGCCATGGTAAGACGCGTGGTGGAGGAGTTCTCTCCCCTCGGGATAGGCGGCGAGGAGATCGGTGCAGCACTCGCGAAAGCGTATGCAGAGGACGCGCGGTTCAAGGAGGACGTTCATAAGGAAGGCGAGCGCATTTTAAAGCTCCTCGAGGCTGAGGGAAAGAAGGGCATAGTCCTCGCGGGAAGACCGTATCACGTTGACCCGGAGGTCAACCACGGCATTCCCGAGATGATAAACGGCTACGGATACGCGGTGCTCACCGAGGACAGCGTTGCGCACTTGGGCGAGCTCCCGCGGCCGATACGCGTGGTGGATCAGTGGATGTACCACAACCGCCTGTACAACGCGGCGGCGTTCGTTTCCACCCGCAGCGACCTTGAGCTCGTGCAGCTCAACAGCTTCGGCTGCGGCATCGACGCGGTCACCACGGACGAGGTACAGGAGATCTTACAGGGCAGCGGAAGAATGTACACGCTGCTGAAAATAGACGAGGTAAACAACCTTGGCGCGGCGCGTATCCGTCTGAGATCGCTCATCTCCGTCATGGAGGAACGCGAGCGCAGCGGGTATGTCTCCGACAGGAAATACACCGGTTATCAGCGTCAGCCCGTCTTCACAAAGGAAATGAAGAGCCGGTACACGATACTCGCGCCGCAGATGGCACCGTATCACTTCGAGATAGTCGAAGCGGCGTTCAGACACTCCGGCTTTGACTTCGTGGTGCTGAAGGACTACTCGAAGCAGATAGTGGATACCGGTCTGAAATACGTCAACAACGACGCGTGCTATCCGTCCATTCTCACGGTCGGACAGCTAATGAATGCGCTGGAGAGCGGGAAGTACGACCTGTCCCGCACGGCTCTGCTCATAACCCAGACCGGCGGCGCGTGCAGAGCGACCAACTACATCAGCATGATAAAGAAGGCGCTTGCGGACGGCGGCTACGGCGACACTCCGCTGCTGTCGCTCAACTTCAACGGCTTCGAGAAGCAGCCCGGCTTCAAGATCACTCCGGCACTCGCGATACGCGGGTTCATGGGTGTCATCTACGGCGACGCGATATGCCGCTGTCTGTACCGGGTTCGCCCCTACGAGATAGAAAAGGGAAGCGCGGATAAGCTGTGCGCGAAGTGGACAGAATATCTGCGTGAGG
>JAFZOA010000357.1 GCA_017550775.1 Ruminiclostridium sp.
TGCGCTGAATGTGGCACTCGCTAATCATCCCGGTTTTGCTTTTAAGTTTTTTCGTAATGCCGACAACGAATTATGGCAGCAGTACGATCCCGCACTTATCCCGAGAGTTGAGATACAAAAGATACCGCCCGAAACGGAAGAAACCCTTGCGGAAACGCTGATAACTCCCTTTGACAAGCTACTTGACCACAGCCTGTGCAGAGTGGCTCTATATCGCGGAAAGCGCGGCTTGTACTTCTTCATGGACGTTCATCATCTTCTGGTTGACGGCCTTTCTCTCTGTCCGTTTCTCGAGAATATTACCGCCGGATATAACGGCAGGGAGCTTAAAAAGGACTACTATCCTGCGCTTCTTGCAATGGAAGAGAAAAGAATGACAGCGGGAAAATCTGAGGCAGACAAAGCGTATCTTCTCAACCGATACGGTGGTTACGACTGGTGTATCATGCCATTTTTTTCCGACCCCGCCTGCAGCGAGAACGGAGCGGAATTTACTCAGCGTCTGGGGTTTGGTTCAGAAAAGATAAAGGAAGCATCGGAGCGGCTTTCGGTCTCATTCTCTGTTATGCATATAGCTGCCATTCTTCTTGCGTTGTATCATTATACGGGAAAGACAGATGTTATGACATTCTGGACATTCCACAACCGCCAGACGACGGATGCCGAAAACGCGGTCGGCATGTTCATCAAAACGCTCCCTGTTGGCGTTCACATGAGCGAACTGCGCAGTGTGAACGAACTGCTGCTTTCCGTAAAGGAACAGGTGGTGTCGGGCGTTGCCCACAGCACATACGGATATCTCGTGGAGCAGGTTTTCTCCCGCAGGATAGTATGGATAGAATCAAACATACAGGTGGATTTTGAAGAGCCCGATCTTGATTTATTTGCACCGGAATATATCGAGCTTAAAAACGCTTATCCCGACACCGCCGACAATGTGATGCTGTCGATCATTTCGGAAAGTGCGGATAAAAACGGCGGATACGATATCACATTCGACTATAAAGGAAAGGGAATTAAAACAACCGATGTGGAACGCCTGCACAAAGAGATCTTTGAAATGTTGGAAGCTATCGTCCTCGATGAATCATCCGTCGTTCTGTAAAACTGACTATACCCGTATCAGCAGCGTATTTATCCCCGCTGTACACTGATAGTTCATTTCCTCGGCAAGTCCCGCGATCATGCGAATACCGATATTCTTTGTCACATCTTCCGGGTTGAACTGCTCCAGACGTGATTTGGGGTCAAAGGCGCGGCAATCGTCGCGTATACAGATCATGAGACGCTCTTTCACCGCAAGACGGACATTCACGTTATGCTTTTCTCCGGGAAGGAAACCGTGTTCGACGACATTTCCCACCATTTCTTCCACCGACAGTCCCGCAAACATACTTTTTCTCTCATCGATCTGTCTTTCATGGCAAAAATCAATAACTGTGGACGAAACCTTTATTACTTCTTCCATTGACTGTACGGAGAACTCCAGACATTCATCTCCCGAGGCTCCGAAATCGTTGCTGAGTTTCATCCACTCCGGCAGAGACGGTAACAGCTTTCCTGAGTGTGTCATGACAGAAAATGAAATAACAATTATACAGATGAGCTCACTGAACGGGAATGAAAGCCATACGGCATCAGAACCAATTACTCCGATCATGGTCAATGAAAAGAGTGCCATTAACAGAGGCTCCGCTACTGATAAAACATTTACAAGCTTCGTTCTTTTTTGCAGCTGATATGTTTTCAGCAGCAGACTGATAACAGTGTTGATGATTAAAAAGCTCGGAAACAGCAGAAGCATCTGTCTTGTGCCCCCCCACGCCTCATCTGACGGGGCAAAGAAGATCGACGCAATCAAACCGGAGAACAGCATCAGCATCGCTGTTACAAATGCAGACAACACTGTCCCGAAACGCAGCGAAAATCGCAGAAGATCTGTGAGGGAGTGCCTGTCCTCTTCGCCGTAATAGATGCTGCCCATTGTCAGGAACGCATTGGCACAACCCATTGGTATTGCGCCCACAATGGCACATACAATACCCTGTACTGTCATTGCTGCAACGGCTGCGGAGCCTATGTTTGACATCAAAGCCAGATTCATCACATAGCCCCTTGCGGTACATCCTATTACCATCATAAGGCTTGGAAGTCCGAATCGTACAGCTTCCGACAGGCTGCCAAAGCAAAGGCCTTTCCACCTGAAATACACTGCCTTTTTCCTTGAGATACAGCCGGGAAGCATTACCGCGCAGGACAGCAGATAACTGCACGATGTAGCGATACCCATGCCGAATATACCGATATTCCACAAACCCACCAGCAGGATATCCATGACCGTGTTGGATACTATCAGCACGCCGATACCGAGGTAGCAGCGTTTGATATCATTATTATAAGGCAGGAATACCATAAACATTCCCATAAGCACCTGACCGATTATTCCCGGCGCGTATCCGGTTATGTATTCAGATACAAGACCGACGATATTGCCTTCGGCACCGAGCAGCACGGCTAAAGGCTCACGGAAAATGAGACAGATTGCTGTTATGCCAAGACTTAATGCTCCGAGAAATACTACTCCCGTAGAAAACAGAGATACGACCTTATCGCCTTCTCCTGCTCCTATGTGCCTGCCGCAGAGAATCTGAGTCCCGAAGATAAGAACATCCGTTATACCTATGACCGTCGCAACCGGAATGAAAAAACCGATAGCTGCCACTCCGTCGGTTCCGAGAAAATGACTTGTAACGATGCTGTCAACAAAAGAGTTGATAGAAAACACCATTATTTCAAATATCTGTACAGGTAGAAGACGCAGGAATGCTTTCCACACGAGAGGCGATATTTTTTTGTTCCCGATCTGTTCCATGAATATCTTTCTCCCCTGATATTGTTCTTTACGGCTGCGTTCTATTTATATTTACAAAAATACTCTTGATAAGTGCTGTGATCGACACTATAACCGGAACTGCCACTACGAGCATTGTTGCAATATTAACATTTGAAGAAAATGCGACGGGAAGAATACCGAACCCGACATTTGCCGCTCCGTCAAGGTTTCCTTTCAGAGCAATAAAATAGAATACCGCAGAACCGACAGATACGATTGTTGAAATAACAGCTAGCGGGAAAATGACCGATTTCCGCTTTTCTTCGGTAAGGTTGTTATAATAGAGTTCCCAGACCGCGATCGAAAGAAACGTGATAAGAGATTCAAGCATCATCGCGAGTATGTACGGTATATAGCCGATCGTGAAGTCTATAATAAAGAAACTGAAGAAGAAACCACAGAAACCGTACAGCGAGAAAAGGAGCCAGAATGCTCTGAAAAAGCTCCGGACAATTCCGCATTTCTTATAAACAGGAGCGCGTGAGGGGCCCTGGTAACACAGAGTGTCCGGTCTTTTTAAATACATCAGCATGTAAATACCCAACACTATAAAAAGCAAGGCATACAATACCGAATCCAATGGATAAAACGGTGACGGTGAACCTTCAACAAGTGACAGATACCTGCCGGATAAGCGGGAAATTATCACATAAACAATGATCGCAGCACCGAAAGCAATACCGATAAGCGCATGCTTTCCGGCTTTTTTCCGGAGTGTATCATCGCCTTCATTCCGATAGAACGTATGCGCGGTCATAAGTCCGCTCAGCGTCATGAAGAATGAGAGAAATATAGGGACAGCTCTTAACGCGTCACGAAGAAAAATGTCTGCCGAACCGCACACAATTGAACCAATACAGTTTGAAAAGCAGTACAGGAAATTCATGAACGTGAAAGCGGAAAGTACATAGAACAGAATTACGGACAGGGTCGCGATGAGCGACTGTTTTTTCTGTTGCGTATCAAGCCCGGAGGTAACAAACCCGGAGCGGGAAAATAAATTCTTCATTACCATCTGACCCACTCGGAAAAATCTCTGTTTTCCCTTTCGTTGTAATATAGATGCTCAAGCTCGAAAGATCCGTCTTTGTCTGTAAGTGTTACAAGAGAAGCACCGATCAGATCGAAATCCTCTGTGATACCGGTGGAAGCAAGTCCGGCCTTTACAGCTTCATCATCAGAACCTGTTTCTATATGCACATAATACAGTTCTTTGCCCGTTTTTACACCGAGTCCGATAACCACACCATCATATTCAAATGTCCAGTCAATATTATGTGCGTGACCCATAAAAGCGGCTTTCAGGCCATGATCTTTGGCGCGGTCGATAAAGTCGCTTTCAAATTTCTCTTTTCCGTTGTCGGAAAACCCTTCCAGTTTGAAGAATTTGTTTTTTATCTGTTCTCCGTTTTCCGTGACCGCTATCCACGCTTTTCTGTTTTCGTCCTGCGGGATATGATAATACGCTATTACGGGAACTTCTTCTCCGACAAACTCATGTTCTTTTATGAACCACTCAGTCTGTTCGGGACGAATGTAGTCGCTGTCTATACTAACGGAAAACTCCGTCTCGGAAAATCCTGCCCCCGAGTCAATATTTGCTATCATCCATACCGCTGAAGTGTTTTTGGTGCCGTCATCCGTAAGGTCGATGATGTAATTGCTTCTTCCGTAGAGGTCGTCGTTCAGTTCGGAATAAATGCAATGCGGAGCATTTTCAAATGCCTCTTCAAGCGTTTTCGGATTGAAAAGACTTTGCCGGTCGTGGTTTCCCCAGACAGGCGCGTAAACGAATCCGTATTCCTCGGCTTTGCGCTCGAAATAGTCTATGAACGTGCTCAGATGATAGCTGTTTGCAAGCATAAAAATATCGCCGGTGAGCTCAACAAGGTCGATCTTTGCATCGGCTCCCTGTGTCGCGACAATGTGATCGTTGACCTCTTTCAGAAGCTTGTCAAGATAATCCATCGAAGATCTCGTGGACGTGTTCACGCTCCAATGAATATCCGTCAATTGCAGAATATTGAAATCATCGTGATACTTAAGTGTGATTATGTAATTTTCAGGATGTTCGGAGTAATTCTCTGCTTTTTCACATCCCGTAAGCGATAATAATATCACCGCTCCCAACAATAAGGAAATCAATTTCTTTTTCATATCAGTACCAAAAATCCGATGCGGAAGCCAAGTTTTAAATATTGACAAGGTGCTCATTCGGGAAGAACGAAATCATTGATTTCAAAATGCTCCTGCGTTTCGGATATGCATTTTATTCCCTTCTCCATGAGCAATTCCATAAAGCGGAATGCATATTTGCTGTCGTTGTTTCTCTGCATTATGTTTATGCTGAAGTTTTCGCCGACAGGGAAGATCTCTATCGAGATACCGCCGCTTAAACTCATGTCCAGTATCGGGAAAAAATCGGTGATATACCTGTCAAGCCCGCTGAACGGCACTCGACCGGTATAACTCACCTCAAATGTGTTCAGACCTATTCTGCCCAGGACAAAATCCTTCATATACTCGTGTTTTTCTGCAAGAGTAAGCTCCTTGATCTTTCGCTCGTTTTCAACATGGGCGTTTACGGACAAAAGATCGTTTGTGTTGTCTGAACGGAGAATAATAGTTCCGCGGGCCATTGTGTTGAGCAGTTCGATATCCCTGCCGCGCATCCTGTCCGTGTATGCTATCGGTATAACATTTACATGACACAGGTGACTGAACGTCTTGCCCAGAGCCTTTCTGTACTGGTGCTGCATCCCGCAGACTATCGGAAGCTTCGTTTCGGGGTGCAGGTCGGAGATCGCACGGTACATTATTGATGCAATAAACGTTGCGGGGCTTCCGTCCCGCTTGACGCGTATTTCATCATATCTTTCTGATGTGCCTTGATACGGAATGAAGTCCACAGGTCACGGTTTTCATAACCCTGCGGCTGGTCATCAAATATAAAAATTTCATCGTGATGATAGTCCGAACCGAGCGGTTTTACATTGAAAGGCTTGTCGGGAAACGGATAATCGTCCGCTTCGTCGAAGGGCACCCCGCTCCCCGGCATCGCAATGCCCGAAGTATCAAATTCTGCGTCGGGATGAATTATATGCAGATAACAGTACAGCAGCGTTTTGATAAACGGAAATTTGCCATTCCCGTCGGTAACAAAATGTGAAGTATCGATATACAGACGTTTGTTGTCGTAAGCCAGAGCGAAAAGATGTCCGTTGCTTTCCGGACCTCCGAGCGGTATTGCTCGTCCTCCGTCTGTGATAGGCAAAGGCGCGTCGTTATGTATCATCACATATTCCTCGCCCCTTCTCACGAGCTTTACCGAGAAGTAAGGATAACGTTTTATAGCGAGATCTGCGGCTTTTCTAAGCGCTCCTGCGTGTACCGGTTCTGTCAGCACTATTCCTGTTCTGATCGTGCCGTGCAGGTCTTTACCTGTGGCATACATAAGATTGTTGACTCTGTATTCCATCGTTTATTTCTCCGTTTATATAGTGCAGAAAGCGGAAGCTCCCAAATCGTGTAGCCTTTGAGCTGTGGTGGCAACAGCGGAAAGTCATCTGCAAGCATTTTAGCGATATTTTCTACAATCCGCGTTTTTCCTACTCCTGCCGCGCCTATCAGTAGCGCATTAGATTTGTATTTTCCTATCAAGCATGAAAGAATCTGTTGTATGACCTCATTTCGGAACAGTATTAATTGAGAGCCCTTGAATATCTCGTTGTAATTTATCAGAAAATCCATAGGAGAAGAAACATCACTTTTCTTTTCATAATACGGAACAAACATATCTTCCATATCTTCGTCGGGAATTCCGAAATCAGCATTTTCTTCATCAATGCTTATAATACTATCAATGAAATGACTAAGTTTATTTTTCATATATTATATCCTTTACAGAATTAAGACCGCCCGTCATAATCGGCGGACGGTCTATCTCACAGTATTATTCTTGCGTAAGAGCTTCGAGCATTATCTTTACACCGAATCTGAAGCCTCTTTCAAAATCCTGCAAGCTCTCGCAGGCGGCTGTGCTATGCAATTCATCAGTGTATTGCTCCAACAGCCTCTCACAGTCCGGATATTTACCGACAAGCACTTCTTTAAGATGCTCGGCTTCGTCTCTCGCTCTGGTGTATCTTTCCGAAGTCGGTGTCGGCATAGCGCACGGGCATATCTCGCCGTAGTAGATTTTTTCAAGTAACGATTTCATAAACGTATTTCTCCTTTGTGTAGTGATGTAAAATGTGTTATGATCACAAGCAATGATGCCGGACTTTGCATTTATATCCGGCATCTCGCCTATGACTCATATATTAACTTTTAGGCGCTGTAATTGCACTGGAACGGTTTTTTATGTATGTGATATACCACACGCGACTTCTGCGATATATCAGATTTATGTCTTTGGCGGTCAAGCTAACTTTATCCTGAGTATCAGAGATATCGCAGATATAGTCAGTGTCAGACTTGCCGAGATCAAAGCTATATGTTCCTTTCTCCAACTTGACTCTGTATGCCGGCAGTCGTAAAAGTGCATATATCACTTTATCACCCTCCTTCTTGTAAGCAAAACTGAGCTTGCAGATACGTCTATTAGCGGGACCGTAAGTGCTTACAATTGAGCGTGGAATATTATTTATAACAATATTGGTAGTTTCCGCTGTGTCCTTTATCGATTTGGGAGTTGAGCGAAATACAGACATATCCGGCTTTTCGGGCTCGTCCGTTACGTCAGTTTCACCCGTTTCATTATCTTCGTCCTTTTCATCTTCATATACCATCTCATCCGGTGCAAGACGGTCAGCATATATCGGCTTTTGTCCACGCGTCAATATGTACTGCTTGTTCGTAGGCATATTGATGATATTTTCAAGCGGCACGTTAGCCAAATCGCTGATATATGAAGCAGTTTTGTAATCGTGTCCCCCAAGGTAGATTATATGATCACAGTTATTGATTATCGTTCGTGCCCTGTTTGATCCGTAAATCGCATCAAGCTGTGTAATTGATTGTAAAATAATACTGACACTGATCTCACGAGATCTGATTATACTGGAAATTTGATCGAAATTTTTAACCTCCGTAATAGCTCCAAAATCGTCCAGTATAAATCGTACAGGAATATCAAGCCTGCTGTTTATATTATTATCTGCTTCCTCGATAAGGGCTTGGATAATCTGCGAAAAGAAGATATTGGCAATGCTATCCATACTTCTATCATCACGACTCGGATAAAAATCGCTCGTATCTGGATTATAATAGAAATAGTAAAATAGATTAGGTCTATCCTCTCTTAAATCGTTTTCTCCCGTTTTTCTTAAATCTATCTCTCTATACTTTTTTCCATTATTATCAGTCTTATTATAGCGTTTTATTATTTTATCGTCCGTTGGTTCAAATCCATACCATTTTACAGATATTTCGTTTTTAGCGTATATAATAACATATTCGTGTGAAGTTGCAATGTATTTATCATCCGAACGCCCTTTAGGGTTATTTATATTTGCTACTATACCTAAACAGTTTTCCTCACCCAATACTTCATCACAGATTTTTTTCATATTTTCCTGTTCATTGTAGTCAATTGAAATAAAAATAACCCCGTCATCAGCAAGCAGATTCCTTGCCAGCATCAGCCTTGAATAGATCATACTGCACCAATCTGAATGATACCTACCAGCGGAAGCAGAATTCTCTCTTTTATAGTTAACATTACCTTCCTCATCAAAATATCCGGTTCCCTCATTATAATCTTCATTATCCATAATGAACGAATCGGGATATATAAAATCATGTCCCGTGTTGTACGGAGGGTCAATGTATATCATCTTTACCTTGCCGAGATAGCTCTCCTGCAAGAGTTTCAGCACTTCAAGATTGTCGCCCTCGATATAGAGATTTTCAGTAGTATCCCAGTTTACGCTTTCTTCGGGGCAAGGGCGGAGAGTCTTTCGGATAGGACGGTTAGCTTCAGCAATAGCAGCTTTCTTGCCAACCCA
>JAFZOA010000358.1 GCA_017550775.1 Ruminiclostridium sp.
GAACGCCGCAAAGCTCGGCATACGCATTATCCCCGTAGCGTCGAGCGGCGTTGATACCGACACCGAGTTTCTTTGCCGCTGCATGGCAATGGCGACCGGCGGTACATACACCTTCCTCACCGACGACAGCGGTGTCGGCTACTCGCACTTAGAGCCGACCATAGGGAACTACGAGGTCGAGAAGCTCAACGATATGCTCGTTCGCATTATTACCGACTACTTCTCTCAGGGCGCACGCAGCACCGCGCAGGACTCCGTTTACCCCAGTAACGAATCGGAGCCGGAGACTGTCGGAGGGCGCTTCCCCGCCGCGTACACCTACACGCACGACTATTTCGGCGGCGAGGGGTACTATACCACCGGCATTATCCGCAGCGAGGAAGACCTTGCGGCGTTCGAGGAGAAGTACGGCTTCGACTTCGAGGGCTACGCGGAGGGGCTTGACTTCCGCACCTCGGCGCTCGCGTACAAGGTGGATATGTTCGGATCCGGAAGCATCAGCATAGACAACAGCAAGGGAGTGTATGCGACGGTGGAGAACGGCGAGCCGGTGTTCCACTACGAGCTTGATATCCCCGAGGTCGGTACAGCCGACATCGTGTCGGTATTCCTGTATTCCGAGATAACGGCAGGATTGCTCCAATAATTCAAGCCAAGCTCGTTCGCGGAATGCGGCACCATAAACAAAGCTCCTGCAACTATGTGTGAGTTTTGTTATTAACCGTAAAACATTTATTAATACCGTTATTGAAACAACGGTAAAGACACAGACAGTAATCAAAGCATAAAACATAACTAAGCTCCGCAGCCCCCGTAACCTGCGGAGCTTTGTTGTCTGTTTTCCGCGTGCGTAGTGTTCCGAAATATGCACAGTATAACATCTGATACCTTGTTCACCCGCCTCATCCCCGATAAAGCGATCATCATACTCTGTCGTAAGCGGCTGTAAAAAGAGTGAAAAAAACTCTCTGTTCATATTGAAATTCATGTTGAAATCTGCTATAATAGTAATGTTAAATTATGGAGCGATGCTCCTGAAAATGAAAGGAAGATACTCACATGAGCAAACTGAACAAAAAGAATGTGGAAGACCTGAATGTCAAGGGAAGAAAAGTCCTCGTGCGCGTTGACTTCAACGTACCCATGAAGGACGGTGTCATCACCAACGATAACCGTATCGTTGCGGCACTCCCGACGATCAACAAGCTGTCCGAGAACGGCGCTAAGATCGTCCTCTGTTCACATCTGGGCAAGCCGAAGAACGGTCCCGAGGACAAGTTCTCCCTGAAAGCGGCTGCTGACAGACTTGCAGAGCTCGTAAAGACCAAGGTCACATTCGCCAAGGACGACACAGTTGTCGGTGAGAACGCTAAGAAGGCTGTCGCAGAGATGAAGGACGGCGAGATCGTAGTTCTCGAAAACACACGTTTCAGAGGCGCAGACGAGACCAAGAACGGTGAGGGCTTCGCCAAGGAGCTCGCAGACCTCGTTGACGACGACGTTTTCGTAATGGACGCGTTCGGTTCCGCTCACAGAGCTCACGCTTCAACCGCAGGCGTTACCAAGTTCGTCAAGGAGACCGCTGTCGGCTACCTCATGAACAAGGAGATCGAGTTCCTCGGCAACGCTGTTGAGAACCCCGTAAGACCCTTCGTTGCTATCCTCGGCGGCGCAAAGGTAGCGGATAAGCTCAACGTTATCAGCAACCTCCTCGAAAAGTGCGATACACTCATCATCGGCGGCGGTATGGCTTATACCTTCCTGAAGGCAAAGGGCTTTGAGGTCGGCACTTCCCTCGTTGACGACGAGAAGATCGACTACTGCAAAGAAATGATCGCAAAGGCTGAGAAGCTCGGCAAGAAGCTCCTGCTCCCGATCGACACCACTATAGCAAAGGCATTCCCCGATCCTATCGACGGACCTATCGAGACCAGCATCGTTGACAGCGACAAGATCCCCGCTGACATGATGGGTC
>JAFZOA010000359.1 GCA_017550775.1 Ruminiclostridium sp.
AGATAGGGCTCGACCCGTTCTGTCTGGAGCTGCATTCCAACAAGGCTACCACGCGCGCCGTGCTCAACCAGCTTGAAACCGCGCTCTCCATGAGCCGCATCAAGTCTCCCGCCGAGTACGCGCAGACCGCCGAGAAGCTAAGTTCCCTGCGCAGGGAGCTAAACGACACCATGGCTGCGCTTTACAAGGAGCGCGCTGCGGGAATGTCGGTGAGCGACGCGATCGCCGGGTATGAGTCGTGCAAGGCTTACGACGGGCGCGTTACGATAGACCCCGCTCTGATCGAAGGTGCAACCTCCTTCGACTATTCCTCGTGGCTCGAAGCCGCCTCGGACGCGGAAGCCGCCGGTCGCGAGCTCGGCGGACTCAAAGACAGCCCGCTGAAAAACGTGTGTATGTCGGAGTACACGATAGAGCTTCGCAGCGCGTTTGCGGAGATATCGGAGCTGCTGAAAAACAAGGCGGTTGACGCGGCGCAGGCTTATGTCGCGCTGTCTCAAACGCTCGGCACACCGCTCCCGTCCGACAAGCCGGGCATTGACGGGCTGTTTAAGCTCGTAAAGGAGGTCAACGCGCCGGAGCTTCTGGTGGAGCCGATAATCAACGGCGAGAACCCCCAGCTCGTGCGCGGGGAAATGGATAAGCTGATAGACGCGGGAATGCGCTGCACCGCAATAAGAAATGAGTATGACGCGAAGTTCGAGCAGAGCGTCTGGGGGTATGATCCGGACGCGGCGCTCATAAACTGGAAAAAGGCGCAGCAGAGCAACTTTATCTCGAAGGCGATAGGCACCGGGAAGCAGGTCAAGGAGCTTGCGCTGTACGCACGCTCGGCGGACACCGTCACCAAGGACAACATCACCGTCATACTCGGAACACTTTCCGAGTACAAGCAGCTCTGTGCCATGATAAACGCCGCCGACCCCATGGTCACGCGGTTCTTCGGGGAGCACTGGCGCGGCGTGAACACGGCGTTCGCGCGGCTGAAAGCGGCTGTACCTGCTTCGTTTGAGCTGCGGACACTGCTCGGAAGCGTCACCCCCGAGCTGAAAGCGGCGGTAGTCTCGAAGAAGGGCGACCCGGCGCTTGCGACCGCGCTTCCTGAGGCGGAGCTTCGGTATTTTGACCTGCTCGGCGTGTGCGACCGCATGAAGAGCGAGTTTGCCGCGGATATCGTGTCTGTGTGCGGCGGAGCCGACTTCTTCGGTGAGGCTGCGCGGGAAGCGGACGGGTACTGTAACGGCGCGCAAGCTTTACGCGACAGAGTTGTTCTTGAAAACAGCATTCGCCGACTCAACGGTCTCGGACTTAAAGCGGCGGCGGAAGCATACAGGAACGGCGTGCTGGACGAGAGCTGCATACGCGCCGCGGTAGCCGCCTCCGTCTGCAAGACCGTGATATCACGGGCGGTGCAGTCCGAGCCGCTGCTCAAAGCGTTCCAGGGTGCCGAGTACGAGCGCACCGTCGAGAAGTACCGCAACTTCACCGCGCGCTTTGAGGAGCTTACCATAGAGGAGCTTGTCTCGCGGCTCTCGGCGAGAGTCCCGGACATCTCCGCGGGCAAGTCCGGCGCGTCGTCGGAGCTTGCCGTGTTACAAAAGGCTATCAAGAGCGGCGGGCGCGGGCTTTCCATACGAAAGCTTTTCGACAGCATACCCAACCTGCTGAGACGGCTGTGTCCGTGTATGCTGATGTCGCCTATCTCGGCGGCGCAGTACATCGACCCGTCCTTCGGAAAGTTCGACCTCGTTATCTTCGACGAGGCTTCTCAGCTCCCGACCAGTGAGGCTGTGGGAGCCATAGCGCGCGGCGAGAATGTTGTCATCGTCGGCGACCCGAAGCAGCTTCCGCCGACTTCGTTCTTCACCACCAACCATACCGATGAGGAAAACATCGAGAAGGAAGACTTGGAGAGCGTGCTTGACGACTGCTTAGCGCTCGCGATGCCGCAGAAGCACCTGCTCTGGCATTACCGCTCCCGCCACGAGAGCCTTATAGCGTACAGCAATATCCGCTACTACGACAGCAGCCTGCGCACCTTCCCGTCGCCCGACGACCTTGTTTCAAAGGTAAGCTGGGTACACGTTGACGGCTTCTACGACAAGGGCGGGTCAAAGCAGAACCGTGCCGAGGCCGAGGCTGTCACCGCCGAGATCGTTCGCCGCTTGTCCGACCCGGAGCTGCGTAAGGACAGTATCGGCGTTGTAACCTTCAACATCATACAGCAGATACTCATTGACGATATGCTCGCCGAGGAGCTGAGAAAGAACCCCGAGCTTGAAAAGTACGCCAACGAAATGTATGAGCCGATACTTGTCAAGAACCTTGAAAATGTTCAGGGCGACGAGCGCGACGTGATAATGTTCTCTATCGGCTACGCGCCGGACAAGGACGGAAAGGTGTCCATGAACTTCGGACCCGTCAACCAGGACGGCGGCTGGAGGCGGCTCAACGTTGCAATATCCCGCGCGCGCAAGGAAATGATCGTGTTCTCCGTAATCCGGCCCGAACAGATAGATCTGAGCAGGACGCGCTCGGAGGGCGTTGCCGGACTGCGCGGGTTCCTCGACTTCGCCGCGAAGGGAAGCTCCGCGCTTCCCGTGCGCAAGGTTGTGGGAGCCGACAAGCGCGGTACAGCGTTCGCCGCGAGAGTGGCGGAGGAGCTTGAAAAGCTCAGTTACAGCGTCCGCCGTGACATAGGAAGCTCGGACTACAAGATAGACATAGGAGTTATCGACCCCGACGAGCCGGGAACCTACATCGCCGGCATCATGTGCGAGAGCAGGAGCGGCTACGAGCTCACCAACGCGCGCGACCGCAACATAGTTCAGCCGTCGGTGCTGCGCGGTCTGGGCTGGCGGATACTGAACGTCCATGTACTCGACTGGCTCGACAACGAGCGCAAGGTTCTCGAATACATAAAGAACGGTATCGAGGAAGCTCTTGCCGCGAAACGTAGCGGAGAGCAGCCCGCTGAGCCGGAGCAGAAAAAACGCGAGATAACCTTCGAGAAGGAGGAAGTGCAGACCGATGAGAACGCCCACGTCTACGTTCCGTTCGTGCCCGAGGTCATCGGCGACAGCGACTATTTCTACGACGGAAGCTCCACCTCGCAGATAAAACGCATCATAGAAGCGGCGGTGGAATGGGAAGCACCC
>JAFZOA010000360.1 GCA_017550775.1 Ruminiclostridium sp.
GTCAAGGGGCGAGGAGCTCCTTGCGGGTTTGGGGCAGCGCCCCAACAGGGGGTGCAGGGGGCGAACAGCCCCCTGCGAACCCTCAATACATAGGAACGCGCTCGGTGAAAATCTCGCCGTCGATGAGGTAATACTCCCAATCGCGGTCACCGAAGTCGAGCCAGATCGTGAAGCCGCGCTCCGAGAGTGCCTGCATGATCTTATCGATCTCGTCGTCGGAGAACATCTCTTCTCCTTCTGGGAGTGTGAACGACAGGCGGAAATTGCCTGTCCGGAACAATTCGAGCGCCTTGTCGCTGTCGGTGACCGGTTCGAGCTCCGCGTCGTCGATGATGTCCTTGTACACGATAAACTCGGTATGCGCGATATCACGCTCCGGGAAGAGCTGTTCAAATATGCCGCTCAGATACCCCTGAGAGAACGCGAGCAGCTCGGACTCCTTGAACTCGCCGCGCTTGCGGGCATTTTCGCGGGCTTCGGCACGGCGGGCTTCCTCCTCCGGGCTCAGAGTTGTTGCTGCGGTGGAGGCGGGAGGATCCTGAAAACACCCGCTGAGTGCGAGGCACATAGCCGCGGTCAGTGCCGCCGATAGTATCATTCGCTTCATATTCTTTCTCCTTCTGTCCGTGTCGGGAACGACGACCGGTGTTCACTATTATCAGGGAAACGATGATTACATTATATCATATTCGCGCCGCCTTATCAATATCTTTTATAAAAATCGGGTATCGTTTTTTTCTCCCGGCTTTCAGAAAAAAACAGTTGCTTTTTTCGGAGAAATAAGGCATAATAGAAGAGTAGAGAATATTATCGGCTGCAAGCGCCGTAAAGCAGGAGGAAACGATGGATTTTTTGAAAGTTGATGTATTTACCGAGTCTCAGGCAGTAGATGTGCTCGTGATGCAGCTCTCCGAGCTCGGCATAAACGGCTTTGAGATACACGACAGTGCCGATTTCGACGAGTTCCTTGAGAACAAGGACGCGAACTGGGATTATGTGGACGACGAACTAATGGGGCTAAAGACCGTCCCGACGCACATCACGCTTTACTTGCAGGACAACGCACAGGGGCTCGAAACGCTGGCGGAGCTCAAAGGCGTGGTGAATGAGCTGTTCTCCGCGCAGCCGGACTTCTACGGCACCCCCGAGATAAAGATCGGGAACGTCCGCGAGGAGGACTGGGCGAACAACTGGAAGCAGTATTACAAGCCGTTCAACGTCGGCGAGAAGCTTATCGTCAAGCCGTCGTGGGAGGAAGTCTCCGATACCGGCGGGCGAAAGGTGCTTGAAATAGACCCCGCGTCAAGCTTCGGCACAGGTCAGCACCACACCACAAAAATGGTCATGGAGCTGCTGGAGGGAGTCGTGAACGAGGGCGACCGTATGCTCGATCTCGGCTGCGGGAGCGGGATACTCTCGATCGCGGGACTGCTGCTCGGGGTGCGCGAGGCGGCAATGGTGGACGTGTTCGACAACGCGGTAGCAACAGCCGCGGAGAATGTCCGCAAGAACGGCTTCTCCGACGACCGCTTCAACGCCATACGCGGCAACATCATAGATGACGAAAAACTCCGCGTCCTGCTCGGGACGGGCTACAATATCGTAACCGCAAATATCGTGGCAGATGTTATCATCGGCATGAGCGGGCTGTTCGGGCTGTTCCTCGCGGACGGCGGCACTCTTATCGTGTCCGGGATCATCGACGAGCGGCTGGACGAGGTGCTGGCGGCGCTCTCGGAGAACGGGTTTAAGCCTGTCACGAAGAAGAATGCCGAGGGCTGGAACGCGGTGGTGCTGAAACGCTGAGAGGGAGAGAACGGAATGATCACTATATCCGTATGTATGATCGTGAAGAACGAGGAAGCTATGCTCCGGGGGTGTCTTGAAAGCCTGCGCCCGATAGCGGACGAGATCGTGGTGGTGGATACCGGATCCGCAGACCGCACCAAGGAGATCGCGGCGGAGTTCACCGACCGCATCTACGACTTCCCGTGGATAGACGATTTTTCCGCTGCGCGCAACTTCGCGTTCTCGAAGGCGACCATGGACTACATATACACCGCCGACGCGGACGAGGAGATAGACGCGGCGAATATAGCGCTTTTCCGGCGCGTCAAGGAGGTGCTGCCGCCGGAGGTTGAGATCGTGCAGATGCACTACCTGAACCTCATGGAGGAAAGCACGGTGTACAACTCGAAGCGGGAGCTGCGCCCGAAGCTGTACAAGCGGCTGCGCACGTTCGAGTGGATAAACCCGGTGCATGAGACCGTGCGGCTCGACCCGGTGATATACAACAGCGACATCGAAATACGGCACCTCGCAAAGGGAAACCATGTGAAGCGGGATCTCGCCACGTTCCGCAAGGCGCTGGAGCGCGGAATGAGGCTCGACAAGACGCTTCACTCGATGTACGCGAAGGAGCTTTTCATCGCGGGGGACGACGGCGACCTTGCGGACGCGGTGCCGTTCTTCGAGGGGAGCCTTGCCGACCCGTCGCGCTCGGAGGACGAGCAGCGTGAAGCGAGGTGCGTGCTCGCCCGCGCGTACCGTATCGCCGGGAGGACGGCGGACTTTGTACGGCTCTGCCTGCGGGATGTGATAGCGAGCCCCTGTGCGGAGATGTGCGCGGAGACCGGGCGGTACTTCTACGACAGCGGAAATTACGCCGAGGCGCTGTGCTGGCTCAACGACGCGATCTTCGAGACCCAGGCGGTCATCACGATACTCGTCGAGGGCCCGGATAACCTTAACCTGCTGGCGGACTGCTATGAGCGCACGGGCGACCCGGAGAGCGCCGCGAAGTACAGGAAAATGGCGGAGGAATGGGAGCTTCCGGAAACGGTGTAGGATCGGTACAGATCATATTTATCCATTGCGGAAAACGAATGAATTGCTAAAAGTCTGTGTGTTGGGGCACAGACTTTTTTGTATATTTTTGCTCAAAACCCTTGCAATTTTTGAAAGAATGTGCTATAATGTTCTATACTATTTATAATATAAGGGATTTTTGAAATGGACGACAATACAAAAGTAACAAATCACGACTACGGAGCAGACGACATACAGATACTCGAAGGTCTTGAGGCTGTACGCAAACGCCCCGGAATGTACATCGGCTCGACGGGTCCTTCCGGACTCCACCACCTCGTCTATGAGATAGTGGATAACGCTATCGACGAGGCTCTTGCCGGCTACTGCACACAGATAGACGTGAAGATACTGCCCGGCGACATCATCGAGGTCACCGACAACGGGCGCGGCATACCGACGGGAATACACCCCAAGGAGGGTATCTCGGCGGCTACCGTCGTTTACACCATTCTCCACGCGGGCGGAAAGTTCGGCGGCGGCGGATATAAGGTTTCCGGCGGTCTGCACGGCGTGGGCGCATCGGTCGTAAACGCGCTGTCGGAATGGCTTGAGCGTGAAGTCTATGACGGCTCGGATGTGCACTACCAGCGTTTCGAGCGCGGTCACTACGACGAGCAGATGAAGGTCATCGGCAAGACCGACAAGACCGGTACGAGAGTGCGCTTCAAGCCCGACGGAACTATCTTCCACGAGACCGTGTTCGACTATGAGACCCTGCTCGACCGCATGAGGGAGCAGGCGTTCCTCAACGGCGGACTTCTCATAAACCTCACCGATATGCGCGACGAGAACGACATCAAGGGCGAGTCTCTGCGCTATGAGGGCGGTATCATAAGCTACGTTGAGTGGCTTCAGGATATGCGCGGCGCGGAAAAGCTCCACCCGGACGTTATCTACCTGAGCGGAGTGATCGACGATATTACGGTGGAAGCCGCGTTCCAGTACAACACCGACTTCAACAGCGAGGCTTTCCGGTCGTTCGCAAACAATATCCACACCATAGACGGCGGTACCCACGAGACCGCGTTCAAGAAGGCTCTGAACAAGGTGGTCAACGACTTTGTGAAGGCGTATCTTGAGCAGCAGGCGACCCAGAAGAAGGTCAAGAAGGCCTCCAAGAAGAAGGAGGACGAGGACAAGAAGGAGTTCGTCGCGATCTCCGGCGAGGCGATACGCGAGGCTATCAACGCGGTCATCTCGGTAAAGCTCCCCGAGTGCGAGTTCGAGGGTCAGACCAAGGGCAAGCTCGGCAACCCCGAGGTAGCGCCCGCGGTGTATAAGATCGTCACCGAACAGCTCACTTACTACTTCGAGGAACACCCCGAGACCACAGAGATAATCGTCCGCAAGGCAATAAACTCTCAGGCTGCGCGTGATGCGGCAAAGAAGGCAATGGAAGCAAAGCGCAAGTCCGCCGCGGACGGCGCGGGGCTCCCCGGAAAGCTTTCCGACTGCTACGAGAAGGATACCGCGCGCACCGAAATATACATCGTCGAGGGAGACTCGGCGGGCGGCTCCGCAAAGCAGGGCAGAAACAGCGCGTTCCAGGCTATCCTCCCGCTGTGGGGCAAGATGCTCAACGTCGAGAAGGCACGCGCCGACAAGGTGTACAACAACGACAAGCTGCTTCCCGTGGTAAAGGCGCTCGGAACGGGCATAGGCGAGGACTTCGACATCACGAAGCTGCGCTACGGAAGAGTAGTTATCATGGCGGATGCCGATGTGGACGGCGCGCACATACGCACGCTGCTGCTGACGTTCTTCTTCCGCTTCATGCGCCCGCTTATCGAGGAGGGTCATGTTTACCTTGCACAGCCACCGCTGTTCAAGGTATGGCGCGGCAAGCAGGTGAGGTACGCGTTCTCCGACGAGGAGCGCGACGCGTATATTGCCGAGCTTCAGGGCGAGAAGCACGCGAAGGTCGATGTTCAGCGCTACAAAGGTCTCGGTGAAATGGACCCCGAGCAGCTCTGGGAGACCACTATGGATCCCGAGCGCCGCACCATGATAAGAGTCGGTATGGAGGACGCGGCAAAGGCGGATATGATCTTCTCTATCCTCATGGGCGACAAGGTCGAGCCGCGCCGCGAATTTATAGAAGCAAACGCGAGATTTGTTGAAAACCTCGACATATAAAGGGATTTGTGAATTATGAACGAGCTTTGCGAAATGATTAAGAAACAGACGGACGCAAACTTTCTGAACCTCATAACCGCGATAAAGACCTACGACCGGAACGCACCGGTATGCGGCGCTCCGGCGTGGCGGTATGTCTATCACACCATACATTCGGCGGACAAGTGGTTCTTCAACCCGTATGTTTACGAAGAACCGGAGTTTCACGAGCCGGGAATGGATAACCCGTATAATCCCTGTAACATCGAGCTCAGCGACGGGCAGCTTCTTGACTACCTCGACCGGGTGCGCACGAAGACGGCAAAGTATCTCGACACGCTCACCGACGATATGCTCGGGGAATGCCCGGAGAAGTGCGACAAGACGCGGCTGGAGCTGATACTGATGCAGTTCCGGCACATCTCCACCCACATCGGTATGCTCAACGGGCTTACCATGGAGAAGACGGGTAAGTTCCCGGTCTATGTCACCCCGTCGAGCCTTGACAGGCTGAAAAACGGGTATTTCAGCTAACAGTGTACAGTTATTGTGTTCGCTGCGCTCACATATCAGGGATCATTCAGATCATTTGACAAGGCGGACAGTGAAGGAATAAATATGAACTCCGAAGAAAACAACGAAAAGCAGATAGAAAAGCTTGCCCGCATGGAGCGGATATACGCCGATGAGAAGAAGCACGAGTCGGTCATGAGCAGCATCGAGGACGAAGATGAGGACGTATGCGCGGTCGCGAGGAAATTCTTCCGCTGGGCTCTGCTCATCGTATGGGCAGCGTGCGCGGTGACGCTTGTCACGGGCGGGACGTTCTCGCTGTCGGCGGGCGCTATGCTCATAACCGCCGGGATATACTCGGCGCTGTGCGTGACGAAGTTCCTGCACGAGAAGAAGAGAGGCGACGCGGTGGTCGCGGTGATCGTCGCGGTAGCCACCATAGCCCTCGGCATACTCCTGTTTGTGGGCGTGAGAGCGGGCGAGCAGTAAGGATGATCCCCTATGAATGAAAATGTAAGTGTAACTTTTGACAATACCCCGGAGGAGATCGAGGCGGCGTATAAAGCGTTCCACAACAAGTACACCCTGAAAAAGAAGCTTATCTACACCGTGATATACCTCATTGTCGTGGTGCTCGCTGTGGATCTGATAATAAAGGACATGACCAATCCCGCGGGCTACATCGCGGGCGGGCTCGGGCTCGGGATACTTGTGTTCAACTGGATAAAGCCGGTGCTGATACGGCGGAAGATGATGCAGGGACTTGCGGAGCTCGGCACGGACGAGCGCTATACCATGACCCTGTACGACGACAGGATAGAGATCGAGACCGAGATAACCTCTGCGGAGCAGGAGACCGAGACGGTAGCGATCACCACCCACGGAGTTTTCCCCGTCGAGGAGGGAAGCGATGCGGCGAAGGAGCTTGCCGAGCACCCGGAGCTTGTCCGGGACGACACGCAGATCGAAAAGACGGTATATCGGCTCACCGAGACCGAGATCTGTATGTCCGACCGGCACGACCTGCTGCTGATGTTCGTGAACCGTTCCTATATCCACGCGGTGCCCAAGCGGTGCTTAAGTGCGGACGAGGTGCTCGCGTTCAAGGCGTATTTTGAGGAAAAAGGGCTTATCTGACCCGGTTTTGCGATATACACAGGGTCGTTTCCTGCCGGAGGCGCGGGAAAGACACTAAAAAGGCATAAAAAAACAAAGGAAACAACAAAGGCATGGAACAGAATTACGTTGAATCTATCCACCCCAACGAAAAGCTTATAGAGCTTGATATTGAAAAGGAAGTCAGAGGCGCGTTCCTTGACTACGCGATGTCGGTCATCGTGTCAAGAGCGCTCCCCGATGTGCGCGACGGTCTTAAACCCGTTCACAGGCGCATAATCTACACCATGAACGACGCGGGCAACACCTACGACAAGGAGCACCGCAAGTGCGCCTATACCGTCGGTGAAGTGCTCGGTAAATACCACCCTCACGGCGACGCGTCCGTTTATGACGCAATGGTTCGTCTCGCGCAGGACTTCTCCCTTCGCTATCCTATGGTGGACGGTCACGGAAACTTCGGTTCGGTGGACGGCGACCCGCCCGCCGCTTACCGTTACACAGAGGCAAGACTCTCAAAGATCGCGGACGAAATGCTCGCCGACATCAACAAGGACACCGTTGATTTCGGCACCAACTACGACGACAAGCTCAAAGAGCCTACGGTGCTTCCCTCGCGCTTCCCGAACCTGCTCGTGAACGGCAGTATCGGTATCGCGGTAGGTCTGGCGACCAACATTCCCCCGCACAATCTCTGCGAGGTCATCGACGCTATCGACCTGCTCATAGACAACCCCGATGCCGGCCCCGAAAGCATAATGAGCTGTATCAAGGGTCCGGACTTCCCTACCGGCGGTATCATCATGGGATACTCCGGGATACGCTCGGCGTACTACACCGGCAGAGGTAAGATAACCCTGCGCGGACGTGCGGAGATAGTCGAGGAAAAGACCCATACCCGCATAGTAGTGACCGAGATACCGTACATGGTCAACAAGACCCGCCTTCTCGAATCAATAGGCGAGCTTATGCGCGACAAGCGTATAGACGGCATAGCGACGCTTCGTGACGAGTCCGACAGAACCGGCATGAAGATAGTTATGGAGCTCAAACGCGACGCAAACGCGAATGTCGTGCTCAACAAGCTTTACAGCTATACCCAGCTCCAGGATACTGTCGGCGTTATCATGCTCGCGTTGGTGAACGGCGAGCCGAAGATACTTCCGCTAAAGGATATGCTCACCCACTACCTTGACTTCCAGGTCGAGGTCATCGAGCGCCGCACCCGTTTCGATCTTGCCCGCGCCCGCGCCCGTGCGCACCTGCTCCAGGGCTTCATGCTCGCTATCGACAACATCGACGAGATCATAGCGATACTCCGTTCGAGCAAGAGCGTCCAGGAGGGCAAGGAGCGCTTAATGGAGCGCTTCAAGGAGGTCGATCTCGGTCAGCTCCTCAGGCGCGCCATGGA
>JAFZOA010000361.1 GCA_017550775.1 Ruminiclostridium sp.
AAAATCAATATCTATAATAAAATATTTTAACTATCATTCCGATAGGAAAAAGCCCGACCGCAAAAAATCCACTCCCGCCGCAGCGGGAATGGATCTGCCGATATTCACGATCAGGAAAAAATGCACATGAATGCAGGACGAAAATTGTGCATTCATTAAGCCTACGGGCTTACGGACGAAGACGCTCTGAACAGCGAGGAAGAATCCCGATATCTGTACAGACCAACATACGATCTCGCCGCCGCGCGTACGCGGCTCATGCCCACGGGCTTGCGGACGAAGGCTCTCTGATGCCGACGAGAATGAACTGCTCCCAGAGATACCACTTGTCGTCCTTCGCCTTGCGGAGCTGGACATAACGTTGGCTGTCCGCGCCGCCCGAGGTAAGGAACATACGCGCGTAACCCTCATTCTGATAGCTGTAGGGGTTCTCGCTAACCGTAACGGTATAGGGCTCGGACGGCTTATAATCGTTTCCGGGCACAGCGCCCTTGAAATACGAGCGCGGAACATAGTCGTAATCCCTGAATCTGTCCTTTATGAAGCTGTATTCCATAGGATTTATCGAGCGCGGACCGCTGACGAAGTTGTACATCTTCATCGAGAGATCGGGGTCCTGCGGATAGAAGCACAGCGCGAGCACCACCATTGCCGCGGTATCGAACGGCGTAGAGAGCTTCGCCTGCGGAAGCGCGATGAACTGCTCATAAGTATCGGGCAGCGGAGAGAATACCACATCAACGCTCTTGTTGCCGCCTGTCGATTGAGCGACAGTCTTACCGATGTTGTCAAAAAGTCCCATAGTTTTATCCTCCGTATGTATTGTTTTGATCTGCGGCTGTATTTTCCGCAGTTTCTTCCGTTTTTGCAAGAACGACCTCATTTCCGTCGGCGTCAGTGCCTTTCGCGGTGAAGCGGTCGATGAAGTACCGCTCGATAACGGCGCCGTTCTTGTCATAAAGCTGTATCTGCACACGGTCGTCGTCCTCTATGCTCCACTCGGAGTTAACGGGATACTGCCCGTTATGCTGTCCGGCATAGTATTCGTTCGCAAGCTCAACAAGGCTCGTGTTGTCATAAACGCCATAGCCGTCAAGCTTCTCCTTGACCAAGACGAGCTTTCGCGTATTATCCGGCTCCGTGAACACTATCTCGCTGCCGTTGTCACCGAGAGTAAACGATTCATCGCCCTCTCTTGTCGGACAGTGATAATGGAAAACACCGCTGTTCCCGTCAAGCTCATAGGTGAAATCAAAGCCGATACCGTTGATAAGTTCTGTCCCGTAGCCGGCTTTATTGTCCTGAATTACCCATATCTCGCCGCCGTACTCCTTGTCCTTTAGCCACCAGACACCCGTTTTCAGCGCCGAACCGTCATTTGCGACATCCGTAAGGTCGATCGGTCTCCCGTCGATATCCTCTCCCCTGCCGGTGAAGCGGTCAATGAAATACCACGCGCTTGTGGCGTTGAGACTGTAGCTGTCGTCGTCGTAGAGCTGTATCAGCGCGCGCCCGTCGTTCTCGGTGCTCGCCTCGGCTTTCGTCGGAACATGCCCGTCGTGCTTTGCAGAATAATACGCCTTCGCCATTTCGATGAGCTCATCGTCGCTATAAAAGCGGAACCACCCGTCAGGATCATCAGAGACATACTCGAGAACAGTGACATGTCCGCTGTCCTCATAAGTCAGACGAACAGTATCGCCGCAGTCCGAGACGCTGAACCGCGAAGCCGTGCCCTCTCCGGCTTTTTCGCCGGAGTAAAACACACCGTCGTTTCCGTTAAGTTCGCAGATCATCTTTCCCCGCGAGCCGTTCTCGCGCAAAGAATAGTAAATATCTCCGTTTTCGGTCACGAACCAGTAAGCTCCGTCACCGACGGTCTCCTCGTCTTTTGCGAGCCATACGCCTTTTCTGAACGAAAAGACGCTTTCCGGCGCGGCGGCAGTTGTCGTCGTTGTCATAAAAGTTCCGATCGTCGTCTGCGAAGAGACCGGCTCAGTTCCGGAAACGGGAGCGGATGTCGCAGCACCCAGAGTTTCCGCATTGACCTCTGGTGCTCCGCCGCAGCCGGAAGCCGCCAGAAGCGCAGTGCACAGAGACCCTGCAATAACGCCTTTAAAAGCGTCAGTTTTCATCTTTCTTTTCCTCTTTGTCGGATATATCCTTTATTGAAGCAGCTAACGCGCGGTACGTCCCGGGTAATTG
>JAFZOA010000030.1 GCA_017550775.1 Ruminiclostridium sp.
CACGGCGGGAGCGCGGGTCTTACGGCGAGAAAGGAATGACAGCAGCACCGCCGAGGTAATGAATATCACCGAGAGAATAAGGAACGGCACGAGCCAGTCCCCGCTCACCGGAATACAGGCGAAGCGCATACCCGCGAAAAACCGTATCACCGCGATCATTGCCTTTACCAGCGCGCCCGCCGGGAGCATGAGCGCCGGTGCGAGAAGCCCGCCGGTAAACGCCGCAGCGAGCACAAGTATCATCGTGCATAAGAACATCGGATATACTGCGAGCGACGATATCACCGACACCAGCGATATCCGCCCGAAGATAAGCGCGCTCAGAGGAAGTGTGCAGTAGGACGAGCAAATGCACACGAATGGAAGGTCTGTTTTAAACGGCAGGGCGACGCGTGCGCGGACAAAGCTGCTCAGCTTCGGGGCAGCAAGTACAGCGCCGAGGGTACCGCAGACCGAGAGCATAAGTCCCGCGTCGCGGCAGGCACACGGCTCTGTGAGCAGTATCAGCATCACTGCCGCGCCGAGGGAGTCCGCCGGAGAGGACTTCCGCCTGAACAGCAGCGAGCCGTAGTATATCACCAGCATTATCCCGCTTCTTCGGACAGAGGCGGTCATGTTGAAGAACACCATGAATACCGCCGAAAGCAGCACCACCGCAGTGAATTTCGCTATCCGGCGCTTTTTCATGCCCGCCGTGTCGAGCAGCGACATTATCGCCGTGACGATGAGGGAGATGTGCATACCCGAGACCGCAGTCATGTGCGACAGCCCGCTCCTTGCCACAGCATCGGAAAGCTCTGCACCGAGCCGGCTCTTGTCGCCGAAGCACATGGCGAGTATAAGCGCGCCTTCCTCTCCGGGAAGCTCTGTCCGGACGGCGTCGCGTAGGTACTCTGAGTATTCCGCGAGCAGGGCGGTAAGGTTCAGACCGGACACTTCTGCGGTCACCGTCACGTTTTCCTGATACGCGCGGACGACTATGCCGCGGGAGTAGTTGTAGTCGCCGCTGTAATTCGCGGTTTTAAGCGGCTCGGTGAGCTTCACATCGAGTTCGATGGTGTCGCCCGCGCGTACCCCGATGTCCGGACAGTAGAACGAGATTTTCAGCGGTGTGCCGTCCGCGTATCCTTCCGCAGTGACGGAAACGGTGTCGTTATCGGGTATCCCCACCGAGAGCACCTTCGCGGTCATGGTGCGGGTAGTGCCGCACAGCCGTAACGCAGGCTCGATGAATACGGCGGAGTATGTCCCGTAGATAAGAAAAGCCGCAGCAAGTCCGGTGAGGACAAATACTGCGGCACGTTTTCTATTAATAAGGTATATTGCGATCGCGCAGGCTCCGAGGACTCCGAAGCAGACGAGCGCCGCGAAGCTTCCTATGTATGAAGAGATGAAGAAGCCGGAGAAGATGAGCGCGCCGAGTATCGCTGTCTTGTGATGCATGACGACTCTCCTTTCCGCACATTTTCTTCGTCAGACGAGCGTTCTGGAAAATTTGTACTACGAGTAAAAACCGTCCCGAGCAGTATGACCGAGAAGGGTTGGCTCCGGTGTCACGCTGGTGTCTCAGACAAACGTTTTAGAAGATACTCCGGGCTGCGAGGCAGAAAAACCGTCCCGAGCAGTATGCCCGAGACGGGTTGGTTCCGGTGTCACGCTGGTGTCTCAGACAAACGTTTTAGAATATACTCCGGGCTGCGAGGCAGAAAAACCGTCCCGAGCAGTATGCCCGAGACGGTTTGGGTCCAGCGTCACGCTGGTGGTTGCGGTGCAGGGATTTGAACCCCGGAAATGCCTGAGTCAGAGTCAGGTGCCTTACCGCTTGGCTACACCGCAATATATATTTGCTGTAATCAGCTTTTAAATTCTACCACATAACTCTCCGTTTGTCAAGTGTTTTTTTACATTTTTCCAAATATTTGCGTTTTTTTGACAATATAGTTGTAAATCGTCGGGATTTATGGTACAATAGTGCTGTCAAAAACAACAAAAACGGAGGAATATACCATGACCAGATATGAGACATACGAAAGCCCGTTCTGTACCCGCTACGCAAGCGAGGAGATGCAGTACGTCTTTTCCGCGCAGAAGAAGTTTTCCACCTTCCGCAGACTGTGGACTGCGCTCGCCCGCGCGGAAATGAAGCTCGGACTTGATATCACCGAGGAACAGGTCGCCGAGCTTGAAGCCAACATCGACAACATCGACTTCGAGAAGGCCGAGGAACGCGAAAAGGAAGTCCGCCACGACGTTATGTCGCACGTTTACGCTTACGGGCTTGTCTGCCCGAAGGCAAAGGGGATCATACACCTTGGAGCGACTTCGTGCTATGTCGGCGACAATACCGATGTCATCGTTATGCGTGACGCACTCGCTATCGTTCGCCGCAAGCTCGTCAACGTAATAGCAAACCTTGCTGACTTCGCCAACAGGTACAAGGATATGCCCTGTCTCGCCTATACTCACCTCCAGCCCGCACAGCTCACCACCGTCGGCAAGCGTGCGACCCTCTGGACACAGGAGCTGCTCATGGATCTTGAGGAGATCGAGTACCGTATGAAGAGCCTGAAGCTGCTCGGTCAGAAAGGCACTACCGGCACACAGGCAAGCTTTGTGGAGCTGTTCGACGGCGACGGTGAGAAGATAAAGCAGCTCGAAAAGATGATCGCGGAGGAAATGGGATTTGACACGTGCTTCGCGGTAAGCGGACAGACCTACCCGCGCAAGCTCGACTATCAGGTGGTATCGGCTCTCGCGGGGCTCGCGGAGAGCTGCTCGAAGTTCAGCTACGACATAAGACTGCTCCAGAATTTCAAGGAGATCGAAGAGCCCTTCGAGGAAAACCAGATAGGCTCGTCCGCAATGGCTTATAAGCGCAACCCGATGCGCTCCGAGCGTATCACGGCGCTTTCCCGCTACCTGATGATCGACGTGCTCAACCCCGCGTTCACAGCGGGCACCCAGTGGTTCGAGCGCACCCTCGACGACA
>JAFZOA010000362.1 GCA_017550775.1 Ruminiclostridium sp.
CAAGTTCGAGAAGTTATCCGGAGAAGAACAGACGGTTATCGCTCAGAAAGTTCTTTCTTTCGGCTCTGAATACGACTTTGTTCTGCTTGATATGCCGCCCGCACTTTCTAAAATGACCGAAACACTTGTTAGCGCTTGTGATGTGGTATTTATCCCGATAGAGCTTGGCTCTTTTGCTATACAAGGCGTTCCTATTGTTACAGGAATACTGACAAGCTGCGGAGCAAAGTTTGGTGGCTGTTTCATAAACAAATACGACAAAAGCAATTCGGCTGACGCTCAACTACTTGAAGTTCTGAAAGACACATTAGGCAATAAAACGCTCAACAGCATTATACCTATAAGTAAGGTAATAAAAAATTCTATAAGTGGCGGTATGACCGCAAGTGAGTATATGGGGTGGACGAGTGCCGCCAAAAGCTATGCGAAACTTGCAAATGAAATAATGGAAAGGTCGTGATTATATGGCAAAGTTAAAATTTGACAGCACTATCATCACCGATTTAAAGACCGCCGCTTCTGACAGCTACATAGACAGTCTGCGAATGGTCGAGATCAACAGTATTACCCCGAACGAGGATAATTTCTATGAAATGACCGAGATCGAGGAACTTGC
Organism: Ruminiclostridium sp.; assembly: GCA_017550775.1. Next base: position 617 of record JAFZOA010000362.1, read on the forward strand.
AGACGACATAGAAAGACAGGGATTGATGAGCGCGCTTGTGGTCGCAGAGAATGACGGGAAGCTAATACTTGTAAGCGGACATAGGCGGCTTGCCGCGATAAAAATGCTTATTGACGAGGGGCGGCGCACCAATACAACCGTTCCCTGTTATGTAAAAAGTGCAAAATCCGATGATGAAACGATGCTTGATCTGATAATGCTTAACGCTACACAACGAACATACACGAATGCGGACACAATGCGGGAATATGAAGAATTACAAAAAGTATTCAAGGCTTTGGACGCTGCGGGCAAACCAGTCAAGGGAAAGATACGCGAACACATAGCAAAAATACTGAATGTTTCGGTTGCACAGATCGGTAAGATCGACAACATTAAGCATAATGCTATACCCGATGTTGCGGAGGCAGTTAAATCGGGCGAAATGTCTATATCTACTGCTAATGAAGTTGCAAAGCTCGCTCCTGAACAGCAGAAAGAGATCATCGAGAAACAGCCCAATATCTCACATAAAGAAGTCAAGAAAATGCAGAAAAAACCTAAACAGGAACAGGTTGAAACGCCTGTTACTAACGTTGAGAATATCGACATTGACGAACAAGGTATCCTTGACGATCCTGGGAACAAGGAAGAAACAATCTATAAGCACGACAGCGCCGCGGAGAAAGATACCGACGATTATGATGAACCTGAAATGATACATCGGTTTACAGAGCCGTTCGTGCTTTCGGAAGATGAAGCAACTGTGCTTGCAAAATATATCTCAAAACTTGTATCAGTTGCAAGTGATGATGATTGCGAGGTCATTATAAAAATTGTCGATAGGCTCCGGACAAGTTAAACAAGCCTACAACTGAATAGCAAAGAAAACCGATTACCGTAAAAAGTAATCGGCTTTTTTTATGCCATTCTGAAAGAGGAAAAGAGGAATGGATTATGTCAACTATATTCAGAATTGAAAAGAATAAAAATTTTACCATAATGTCAAACAAACATTTGAAAGATCGTCGGCTCTCCTATAAGTCAAAGGGGCTGCTTTCTGTTATATTGAGCTTGCCGCCCGAATGGGATTTTACGATCACGGGACTTGCGGTTATTGCTGCCGACGGTAAAGACAGTGTAAGAACAGCTATCAATGAATTGGAGAAGAACGGATATTTGGTGCGTTCACAGCTCCGTGATGAAAACGGTAGAATGACAGTAAATGAATACCTTGTGTATGAGGATCCGGCACAAAATCCAGCTTATCATTCAGAAGAACATACGGAGGATAATTCAGAAATACCGGAAAAGAACGGTTCTTTTTTATCACCGTCAACGGAAAATCCGCCAAAGGAAAAACCGTCAGCGGAAAATCCGACAACGGTATCATCTAAAAAATCAAATAAAAAAATATTCAATACGCATAAAGAAAATCACTCAATCACTCGCGCAAGGGCGCGTAAAAAAGACGGAGCGAATGAACGAAGGAATGTTCAGAACGCGAATAATGCAAATAATTCTGTACACTCATCGGCTGAATGGCAGTATTACAGCGATCTGATAAGCAGGAATGTTGATATTGAGGGACAAAATCGGTTGATAAGAGATGAGGTCGAAGAAATGGTTTCGATTATGACAGATGTGGTATGTTCTAAATCAGCGACTATCCGCGTTAATCGTGAGGACGTTCCTCAATCGAGAGTAAAAGACAGATTTCTTCATCTGACCGACGCTAATATCAGCTTTGTTTTGGACGCAATGAAAAAACGGTCGGGATTGATAAGCAATGTACGTTCTTATCTGATAACAACGCTGTATAATTCTGCAAACACAATGAGTAATTTTTATTCTAATCTTGCCCATAACGACATACGGGGAGGGTTGATATGAAAATTGGCTTACACGACGGTGACGCTGAACATCTGACAGCGCACGGACGAAAGAAAACATTTCCGAATTATGCTCTTATGAAAATTTCAGCTTACCACAAGGCAAGAGATGATATTGTGGATTGGTGGACACCCGCTGAAACGTATGACAGAGTATATTCAAGCAAAGTTTTTGACTTCACGCCCGAAAATAAGTATCTTCCTGATAATACTATAAAGGGCGGAACGGGATATGGGATATACACTGAATTACCTTGTGAAATAGACGGTATGTTCCCCGACTATTCGCTTTATCCTGATTGTGATTATGCTATCGGTTATCTTACAAGAGGTTGCCCTAACCGATGCCGTTGGTGTATAGTTCCGAAAAAAGAGGGTGCGATCAGACCTTATCGACAATGGCAGGAGCTTGTGCGCCCAGATACAGACAAGCTGGTACTAATGGATAACAATATACTTGCCTCTGACTATGGTATTGAGCAGCTTAAAAGTCTTACCCAAACCGATTATCGAATAGACCTAAATCAAGGAATGGACGCAAGACTTGTGACTCCACCTATTGCTGAAATATTGTCACAAATAAAATGGATAAGACATATCCGCTTTTCGTGTGACAGTATAGCGCAGATCAAGTCAATTACCAAAACTGCCGAATTGCTTTATCATAATGGTCTAAAACCGTACCGCCTTTTCATCTATCTGCTCGTTACCGCTGACCTGGAAGACGCGGCATATAGAGTGGAACAATTGAAAAAGCTACACGGGATAAACATTTATGCTCAAGCGGAGCGTAATGAGCGTATCGGTATCAAACCGAACAAGCTGCAATTGGAGTTTGCTCAACGTTACATATATAGCGGAAAGTTTCGCAGTTGCTCGTGGGAAGAATATAAAAAAGCAAAAGCATTATGAAATTGCATAGTGAAGAAATGAAAGTTTATGAATGAGTTAATATAACTTCAATAGAACAGGAGAATACTTTTATGAGTAAAACGATCACATCAAAAATAATCGACGGCAGAGCTTGGACAATCAACGATGAATTTACGATTGTTGATATACCCAACATTGAACTCGATACAGTTTTATCGTGGATAAAGCTGAACATTATTCCCAATGCTACACCGTATTACGATGTAAGCAGTTATGATCTTGCTGTCGCACTTGAAAAAGAGACAGGAGTTTATATCACAAACAATCAATTCAAGGACGCAATGCTCGAATGTGGGTATTATCCTGCGAATGAGGGCGAGACAAATTGGAAATTCTGTATAAGCTCGGTATCTCCGGCTATCAAAAACTGCCCTAAGCACAAAACATACCGTGTGAAAGAACACTTGACTTTTATGGAAGTATTAAAAGACAGGCGGCTGTCATTGAGTGAGATAGGTATTATGGCTATTGTTTTAAATTGCTTTAAAAATAAGGCTACATTCAAGGCAGACGATTTTGGAAAGTATTCTTATGAAAATATTGAATACATAAGGACGTACTTGAAACACCTTGAAAAATACAGGTACATTTTCCGTGTATGATCTTCACGGCGGTGCTACATATAGCACCATAAATACAGTTTATGAAAGCCGATTACTAATGTGGTCGGCTTTTGTTTTTCCAGGGAGGTGATGAATTGAGCAAACTGAGATACAATCTTGTTTCCTTTTCGGGCGGCAAGGACAGTACAGCAATGCTGTTGGGTATGATCGAGCGGAAAATGCCGATAGACTGCATTTTGTTCAGCGATACTGGACTTGAATTTCCCGATATGTATGACCACATTAACAAGGTCGCTGAACGGGAGAATATCACTATTACAAGCATAAAATACAAATTCAGCTTTGAATACCTCTTGATAGATCATCGTATGAAGTGCAGAAACTGTAATAAGATAAAACAAGGTTTCAGTTGGCCTGGTATCAGAACAAGGTGGTGTACATCAAGGCTGAAAAATTTGCCCCGTGAAAGGTTTTTAAGACCTTTGCGCGAAAAATACGAGGTCTATGAATATGTCGGCATTGCTGCCGATGAACTATATCGCCTTGACCGAAAAACAAATCAAAATCCTTATCATATCCACCCGCTTATTGAATGGGGTATGACGGAAAGTGACTGCCTGAAATACTGTTATGAGTGCGGATATGATTGGAATGGACTGTATGAGCATTTTCACCGTGTTTCCTGTTGGTGCTGTCCATTGCAGTCAATAGCGGAGCTGCGGAAACTGTATAAACACTATCCGGAACTATGGCAAAAGTTGAAAGAATGGGACAGTAGGACCTGGCGGGAGTTTCGCTTTGATTATAATGTCCAACAGCTTGAACAGCGGTTTATCTATGAGAACGAGCGTTTAAGCAACGGATTATCCATTACAGGCAGAGATTTTTATCGGGAAATGCGGAGCAGGATAAACGGAGGAATAACAAATGCCAAAAACAGTTGATGATCTCAAAGTCGGTGACTTGGTAAAGAGTTTCGGTCAAACCTGGAGAGTGACCGAGATCAATGGCGATGTATCCATAAATTTTAAAAACCTTGATACATCATCAAATCTTGCAGATCAAGCGCTGATCGGACGTTGGAAGGAAAACTTCTACAAACAGGGCTTTGAAATCGTGGAAGACAATGAAAAGTCGTAAAACAATCACAAAAGGAGGTAATCATATATGTCTGACGAAATAGCGTCTGCCACGCTTACAACAAGTCAAAAAGCTGTTGAAACTGCATTGGAGCTGATAAAAATACTTGCTCCGATGATGGAAAAACTTCTTTCAGAAATATACCATAAGTCTGTTGACGGTATAAATTATGCAGGAAGTAAGGTTTCAAGTATAAAAGCAACAGGTACTATTTCAAGTAAAGGACTTATGGTAGAAGCGCAAAAAGCTAATTCTCCCATATCCGTTACAAGTAATATTCTCGCCCGCGATGCTGAACTTTTCGCGCAAAGAGCGAAAGAATACAAGATACCTATTGTTATTGTCGGTAACAATGAGAAGCAGACAATGGAGTTTCTTGAACGTGACAAGGCAGTTGTAGAGCAGATAAGTAACGAGATCGTGCAGGAGCGTCTTAAAAATGCTCCTCAGTCGGTCAAGTGCTTTTCCCTCGGTGAAAACAACGTGTCCGCAATAAAAGCTGAATTTGAGAAGAACGGCATAGAGTGCCAATTCCTCGGCGGCAAGGACGGTAAAGTGTCTTGTGTTTATCCGGCTGAAAATGCAGAACAGGTCGAGATTATAAAAGAGGAATACAAGAAAATCTATGAAGAAGTAAAAAACAGCTTTCAAATCGAGCAGAGAGCGCCTGAAACCGAACATCAGACTGAACTGAAACAACAGATAGATGAATTGGTGGAGGAACGCAACATCAGTTTATCGGAGGCTGTAAGCGACGAGGAAAAGGAAGAATTGCAGGCTTACTATTCACAGGAAATATCAAAATTGCAGAAGGAATTTGACGATGAAACACGACAGAACTTTGAGCAGTCAAATACTAAAATCGTAACTATAACCGATACTGAAACCGATAAAACGCTTTCTTTCAATCTTACTGATAACATCACGAAAGATAAGCTGACCGAAAAACTTCGTGATGAATTTGGTTATTCAGTTTCAAAAGCTGAAATAGCCGCTAACAAGTTCTGTTATGATCTGTCGCTCGATAAAGAAAAGTTTTTCGCAAAGCCTACGCAATATGACAACCTCAATGCCTTGAAAACAAATATCCGTTATGAAAGTGATGATATTACCATACGCGATATGCGTTTTGACGCAGTGAACTTTAAGGACGGTAGTGATACGCACATTATCATAAAGAACGGTGACAATGCGATAGCCCTGACCCCTGCAAAAATGCCCGCCGATGAGATGAAAAAGCTGTGTATCAACGAGCTGCAAATGTCGGAATACCAGGCAGAAAGAGCGACAGCGAAAGCCGTGAAGATCGAAAGTCAAGTCCGTTCGCAGTTGGAAGAACGAGCCGTAGCGAAAGACGGTATATCAAAGGAAATGCACATTGAGCGAAAATCAGATCAGTCGTTCATCGTTAGTATAGGCGATATGTCAAAGTCATATAACTTCGGCACTATCAATGTTGAGAACAAGATCGCGCGTGACTTTGATATTCCTCTTGAAAATGCCAAAAACGCCGTAAATAAGGCGCATAATCAGAGTGTTCTTCAGAACAAGATCAACAACACGCTTAAAAAGAAGAAAAAGCCTGTTATCCACGAAACAGATAAACCGAAAATCAAGGTTGGTAAGGGGTTGAAGAAGCATTGAAAAAGAAAAAAGCAGACCCGTTAATGATAGCGATATACGCTATGTTAGTTATCGTGGCTCTGTATATGGCTGCGGCTCTCGGCACAGCTATGGACTTGTCCGTGGACGATAACGGGAAACTTAATTTCAATGTGTTTATGCCTAATATCGAGGCGGCATTAAGCTCCCCCGATATAGTTTTTGCGCATTTGCGGGATAAATCGGGATACAGCGGCAAGATCACTCTGCTTGTCGGTGTCGGTATCGGGATCTACGCTCTTATGGTAAACACATCGAAAAAACGGTTACA